>JAGSYM010000058.1 GCA_018262395.1 Nitrospirota bacterium
ACGGGCAAGGAGAGCGGGTTTAATGTCAGATACTCATAGCACACAGCAAAATCTATCCCAATGATTGTCATTCCCGGTGCGAGTCTTCGCGAGAGACGCTACGACCAGCCAAGCCTGAATGACAGACTTAAAGAACCTGAATAACATTTAATATCTTGAGGCACTATCAAAATAAAGAAGATATTTCCTACGTCAACCGTCTGTTTTTACTTCATGTGCGGTGACCATAGGGAAAGAAATGGATGCTGAAGGAACTCAGGATAAAGAATCTTGCCGTCATCGATGACCTGAAGGTCAGATTTGAAGAAGGATTTAATGTTCTTACCGGGGAGACTGGTGCGGGGAAATCCATTATCGTTGACTCCCTCGGGCTTGCCCTCGGTAGCAAGGTTCAGCCGGACTTTATCAGATCAGGAGAAAAAGAAGCGGTTGTTCAAGCCTATTTTGAGGCTGAAGGGATGAAAAGTCTCCCTGATATCGGTGTTGACATGACCGATGGGTTCATACTCAGGAGATCAATCTTTGCTTCGGGGAAAAGCAGGGCATACGTTAATGATACGATGGTAAGCACACAGAGTCTTGCAGAGATCGGAAGAGCCCTCGTTGATATTCATGGGCAACATGAGCATCAGAGCCTTCTGTCCGTTGACAAACACGGGCTATTTCTCGACTTTTTTGGCAGGCTGCAGGAAGAACAGAGACGGGCTGAAAGGCTTTACAGGGAGGTTGAGATATCGAAACGGGAAGTTGCCGGATTGCGACAGAAGATGCAAGAGCGCGCCCACAGGCTTGATCTATTGAAGTTTCAGATCCAGGAGATCGATTCTGCAGCTCTTAAGGTTGGGGAACATGAGAATCTCAGCGGACAAAAAACAATTTTATCCAATCTTGGCAGACTGAAGGAACTTGCTGAGTCAGCCTATGAACTTATATACGGTGCGGATGATTCGTGTATTGCAAAACTTTCTTCGGTAATTTCAAAGTTGCGGGACATGTCTGCGATAGATCACCAGGCATCAGAGGTGCTGGGCATGCTCGAATCAGTTCTGCCGTTGCTTGATGACGCAGCAGTTTCCCTCAGGGAATACAAAGGCAGATATGACTTTGAACCCGGGAGTCTTGATGAGATAGAAGAGAGATTAGCATTAATCCGTAAGCTTGAGAAGAAATATGGAGAGGGCATCGAAACCATTATCCGGTACAGGGATAATGCTGAAGCAGAAATGAAGGATCTTGAGATCGTTGATGAACAGATACACGATCTTGAGAATGAACTCATCCTCAAAGAAGCGATGCTTTCCGAAGCAGCAGCAGCGCTTTCAGAAAAAAGGAAAGCTGCTGCACAGAGGATGGAAAAACTCGTTTTGAAGGAACTGCAGGAGCTCGCTTTCAATGATGCAGAATTTCTCGTAGACATACGCCGGGAAGCACTTTCATCCCGCGGTATCGACAGGATTGAATTTATGTTTTCTGCAAATGCAGGTGAACCACCGAAACCATTGGTAAAGATTGTCTCTGGAGGGGAACTTTCAAGGGTCATGTTAGCATTAAAGACTATATGTGCAGATTTCGACAGCACTCCGGTTCTCATCTTTGATGAAATTGATTCGGGTATCGGCGGCAGGACAGCAGAAATCGTTGGAAGGAAACTCAAGAACCTTGCAGACAAGCACCAGGTGCTCTGCACAACGCATCTTCCCCAATTGGCATCAAAGGGGAGTGTCCATCTCAAGATTGAGAAGAGGCAGAGAAATGAGAGGGTGTACGTTGAAGTGAAAGAGCTTGCAGGAAGTGAGCGACTGAAAGAGATAGCCCGGATGCTGAGCGGCAACGTTACGGATATCTCCCTGAGACATGCAAAAGAATTACTTGAGAGTGCTGCATGAACGATCATTTAGAGTCTGTTCAGAAACTACCCGGGAAACTGAAAAGACTGTCATTCCCGCCTGTCGGGAATCCCTCTTTCAAAATATCGGAAAGATTCCCGCCACGGCGAGTCGCCGAGGAGACCGGCCAGGCCGGATGGACAGATTGATGGCAATAAGATTGTTTTTATTGTATTTATGGACAGACCCTATTTATGGTAACAATAAATAATAAAAACGTGAAAGGTATGATTGTCATCGATCAGGAATTGTGCAAGGGATGTGGGTATTGTGTTGATGCATGTCCGTTCGGCATTATTGTCATTAAGGAGAAATTCAACGAGAGGGGAGTTTTCCCTGCTTCAGCTGAACAGCCGGACAGGTGCACCGGGTGTGCAATGTGTGCCCATATGTGTCCGGAGATTGCAATAGAGGTATTCAGGGAAGAATAAGGATGGGCGGACAATATGCAATAGGGATTGATCTGGGCGGAACAAACCTGAGGATCGGTCTTGTCTCCCGGCACGGGGAAATCATAAAAAAGAGGAAAGAACCAACTCCGGAGGCACTCCTTGAATCCATCCTCGTGGGGATAGAGAGTCTTTTTTCTGAAGCGGTTACCGGCATCGGGGTTGGCGTGGCCGGCCTGATTGGAAGAGAAGAGAAGAAAGTATTAATCTCCCCGAATCTGCATATTATCGAGAAAATTGACCTCGTACGAGCAATAGAGGAAAGATTCAAGATTCCGGTTTTAATGGAGAATGACGCAAATGCTGCCGCCTTCGGTGAATTATGGGCTGGTGCAGGGAAAGATCTTGCAAACTTTGTCCTGTTAACCCTCGGAACCGGTATCGGCGGAGGCATGGTATACAAGAGGAGACTGCTCGGCGTTTCGTCTGAAATCGGTCACATGAGCATCAATGCGGATGGCGAGAAGTGCAGTTGTGGTAATTATGGATGCCTCGAACTGTATGCTTCGGTGAGAGCCATTCTTTCCCGGGCAAGTTCTGCCCTTGAAGCCGGCAGAGAGAGTATACTGAGGGAATATAGCGGCGGGAATTTCTATAAGCTCACAACTGAGGACGTTTATCGGGCAGCTTTCGATGGCGACAGCCTTGCAAGGGAGCTTCTGAAGAATGCCGGGAGATATCTTGGAATCGGTATCGCAAACATCGTTAATCTCATGAGCCCTGAGGCAGTTATCCTTGCCGGAGGCCTGACAGGTGCCTGGGACCTCTATGTCCAGGAAGCGATCAAAGAAGCATCTCGGAGAGCTTTAAAGGAATTGATTGATAAGGTAAGGATAGTCCCGTCTGTTCTGAAAGACGATGCCGGGCTTATAGGCGCTGCAGGACTGGTATTCCATACAACAGACCGTACTGTATGAACTCAATACCGAAAAATAATAATTGCATTTGCCTGTGTTCAACTCAGAGGCAAATAAATCAAGTAAATACAAAAAGGAGGATTACCGATTGAAAAGTAAAAAAGCACTGCTATGGGAGTACGTTGAAGCTATCGTTACGGCACTTATCCTCGCCCTGATCATACGGGCGTATATCATACAGGCATTTAAAATACCTTCGGGTTCAATGATTCCAACGCTTCTGATCGGTGACCACATTCTGGTTAACAAGTTCATTTATGGTACACAAATTCCCTTCACTGACAAGAAGTTTTTGGTATTGCGAAGCCCGGAAAAGAGTGATATCATCGTTTTTAAGTATCCTGAAAATCCCAAGAAAGATTTTATAAAACGGGTCGTCGCAACCGGCGGTGACGTGATTGAGGAAAGGAATAAAATGCTGTATGTAAATGGAGAGGCGGTCAGCGAACCCTATGTCCGCCATTTTGACCGGTCTGTGCGCTTTGGAGGAAACGATCCGAGGGATAATTTCGGGCCGGTAGTAGTGCCAAAAGACAAGCTTTTTGTGATGGGTGACAATCGCGACCAGAGTTATGACAGCAGATACTGGGGGTTTGTCGACAGGAAAGACATCAGAGGCAAGGCGCTCATGATCTATTGGTCATGGGATCCTGACAACTGGTTAAGATTTAACAGGATAGGGAGGCTGATACAATGAAGAATCTGCAGGTCTGTAATAACGAAAAGGGATTCATCAAATTCATTTTTGTCACGATTATCCTTGTTTTTTGTGCGTATGCTGGTATCAAGTTCGGTATCCCTTATTACAAGCACTCAGCCTTTCAGTCAGATGTGATAGAGTCAGCACGGATCAGTCTCGGAGATACGAACAAGACACGGGCACAGATATTCGAAATAGCCCAGGGACTGAAACTCCCTCTCGAAGAGAAAGATATTGTGGTTACAAAGACGGAAAAAACTGTCAGGGTAAAGACTTCATGGGAAGATACGGTTGATCTGCTCGGGTTTTATCAGAAGACTCTCACGTTTTCTGTTGATGTAGAGGAGTAAGGTTGTTTACCGGGCTGATTCGCGAAATGGGTGAAATAACAGCGGTAAAAAAGCGGAGCGGAGGAGCTTTTCTATCCCTGTATGCAAAGGACTCGGCATCAACAGCAGACATTGGGGACAGTATTGCTGTCAACGGAGTGTGTCTTACGGTTGTCAGCAAAAAAGACGGTGACTTATCTTTCGACCTCTCAGATGAAACGCTGAGGAGTACCAACCTTGGAGATCTGCACACAGGTAGCCGTGTAAACATCGAGGAGTCACTGAGACCCGATTCAAAAATCGGGGGTCATTTTGTGACGGGACATGTAGATGCTACAGGGAAAATCCGATCAAAGGTGAATATTGGAGAGATGTGGAAGTTCGAAGTCGAGGCACCTCCGCAGGTCATGCAGTTCATTGTTGAAAAAGGTTCCGTGGCCGTGGATGGCATAAGTCTTACCATTGTTGATATACTAAAAAATGGCTTTTCGTTGGTCATCATTCCGCATACAGCAAAACTGACAACACTGGGACTGAAAGGCCCCGGTGATACCGTGAACATCGAAGCGGATATTCTGGGAAAATACGTAGCAAAATTTTTACAGACTCGACCTGACAAGGATTCACGCTTTATGAAGACCCTCACGGAAGGAGGATTTACAGACAGATAGGATTCAGGGATACAAAGGGACCAGGATTCGATCTTAACTACTGCTATGTGACGTAACCCCTGGACACCCGAACCTGTCTGGAAAGGTTCACTATGGAGAAGTATAAATTCAATACAATTGACGAAGCACTTGATGACATAACCGCGGGCAGGATGGTTATCCTTGTTGATGATGAAGACAGGGAGAATGAAGGTGACCTTTGTATGGCAGCAGAAAAGGTTACACCGGAGGCCATTAATTTTATGGCGAAGTATGGGCGGGGTCTTATCTGTCTTTCTCTCACGCCTGAACGGGTAGAGGAACTGAAACTGCCGATGATGACCGATGATAATACATCACCTTTTGGGACTGCCTTCACTGTCTCGATCGAAGCAAAGAAGGGAGTTACAACAGGAATTTCCGCAGCTGACAGGGCAAAAACAATACTGACAGCGATTAATCCTGCGACAAAGCCCGAAGACCTCACACGTCCTGGCCATATCTTCCCTCTCAAGGCAAAGGCAGGAGGAGTCTTGCAGAGAGCCGGCCAAACAGAGGGTTCCATTGATCTGACAAGGCTTGCGCGGCTCAATCGTGCAGGCGTAATCTGCGAAATCATGAGTGATGACGGCACCATGGCGAGAGTACCTGAATTAATGGAATTCGCGAAGAAACATAATCTCAAAATTGTCACGATTAAAGACCTTATCCGGTACAGAATGAGAACAGAGTTATTTGTGAAGCGACTCGCAACAGTAAAGCTTCCGACATCATATGGCGGCGATTTTACTGCAATCCCGTATTCCAACGCAATTGATGACAACCTGCACATCGCACTGGTTAAAGGCGAAATAAAACCCGATGACGAGGTTCTTGTCAGGGTTCATTCCGAGTGTCTCACGGGAGACGTCTTCGCATCCCAGAGATGCGATTGCGGTGAGCAGCTCCACAAGGCTATGGAGATGATCAGGAAAGAAGGTAAGGGCGTTATTCTCTACATGAAACAGGAAGGACGCGGGATAGGACTGATGAATAAACTGAAGGCCTATGAACTCCAGGACAGAGGACTCGATACTGTTGAAGCAAACATCAAGCTGGGGTTTAAACCCGACCTGAGAGATTACGGGATAGGGGCGCAGATCCTCGTTGACCTTGGGATTAGAAAGATGCGGCTCATGACGAATAACCCGAAAAAGATTGTTGGACTGGAAGGATACGGCCTGAAGGTTGTCTCTCGAGTTCCTATCGAAATGAATCCCAACGAAAGAAACATTATCTATCTGAAGACAAAGAAGAAAAAATTAGGACATATACTCGATAACGTTTAAATAGAAATCAAAGGGTCCATGAGTTCAAGGGTCCAGGGATTCAGGTATCCAAGATATTAAATAGTATCAACTTGAACCCTCGGTTCGTTGAACCCTGCTCGGAACGGAGGATTGTATGAAAATATTTGAGGGGGAATTGCAGGCGAAGGGCTTAAAGTTTGGCATTGTCATGAGCAGGTTTAACGAATTTATTACGAGCAAGCTGCTTGACGGCGCTGTAGATGCACTGCTCAGGCATGGCGCTCGGGAAGACGACATAGACCTTGCAAAAGTCCCGGGGTCTTTTGAGATTCCTCTCATCGCCAAAAAAATGGCTCATAAGGGAACCTATAATGCCATAATCTGCCTCGGGACGGTGATCAGAGGCGCCACTCCGCATTTCGAATATATTGCAGCAGAAGTCTCAAAAGGGATAGCGTCAGCATCCATGGAGACAGGAGTCCCGATCGCATTCGGCATCATCACCAGCGACACTATTGAACAGGCAGTAGAAAGGGCCGGGACGAAAAGCGGTAACAAAGGATGGGATGCTGCTGTCACTGCCATCGAGATGGCGCAGCTTCAGAAAAAGTTGTGAAATCT
>JAGSYM010000059.1 GCA_018262395.1 Nitrospirota bacterium
TCTGTTCCAATCCAGCGGATTCCTTCCCTGCAAACAAGTCTCATGACCTCGGCACTGACGGAACCTTCGGACGGCCACATGCCCGCAGGCCTGTATCCGAATACCTTCTCAAAATACTCAATTCCCATCCTGATTTGCCGCTGTGCATCTTCAGGATGGGAGAATCTGTGCTGCGGCAGACGTATATCAGGCGATGCAATTTTTGCAGCATTCGTATCGCAGAGGAGGGGAAGAATAGGGTGGAAGAATGGAGAGACAGAGAGTTCGATCTGACCGGCTGTCACCATTTTCCTGTAACGGGGTATTATTTCATTCAACACATATGTCTGTTTCTCGAGGAGCAGCAATTTATCTTCCTCACTGTAGTCCCTGCCTTTTTGAACGAGGGTGTTCAGGAAAGGATCTTTCTTTCTGAACATCGGATCTATCCAGCAGAGATTGAAAAGCACCTGCAGGTCAAGAAAGTCAGGAACGCTGAAGTACTGTGCCATCCTTTTCAGTTCGCTTCTTATGAGATGGGCTCCTCTTTTCATGAGCAGTTCGAAATATCTTGGAAAAGGTTTTATCATGTGCTCCCAGTTTGCAAGGAAGAAGTTTTCGAGTATGAATGTCCGGTCCTCGATATCCAGCTCGGACGCCTTTTTTACAGATAGCTGCAGATACCGGTCTTCTGCCCTATTTTCTGTATAGTCGACAATCTGCTCAAGAAGAGAGGGAGTAACATTGAATGTCTGTCTTATTTCCGGAAAATCGAGGAGAATCTCCGCCATGTCAAGGTAATCCTTTGTACCGTGGAGTCTTACCCAGGGAAGCCGGTACAGTCCTGTAAAGGGGTCTTTATAGTACGGTTGGTGCATGTGCCAGAGAAAGGAAATACAGAGCGGGCTATCGGTCATACTGGAAGATCAATTCATCGGGCTTCGCTAATCCATAATCCTCTCTTGCATGTTTTTCTTTTATGAAAGGGTCTTCCTTGATTGATTTCAACTGCGATCTGAGTTTCTCATTACCCTGTTCCATTTCTTTAACCTGAGCCTCGAGACTGGCTTTAGTTTTCCGCAGTTCAAAGTAACGGATCAAACCCATATCGCTGAAGATTATAGTGATGGTGAGATACAGGATACCCAGGAGCGTAAGAGTAAAGAAAATCAGCCGCCGTTTTTTTATCTCGGAAGTAACCTGTTTTCTTAAGAGATTACCGTGCACTCCCATTAACCTCAATTATAAAATACTTTTGTCCCCTTGTATACCTTTTGACAATGCCGGAGCCTCATGAATCTCCAGCACCATACGTTCTCGTATACAGAAGAAATCACTTTTTTTGACCATGGATAGCTTCCCCATGGACGTCCGCCGCAGCTTCCTGCAGAACCTCTGATAATGTCGGATGAGCATGCATACTATTCGAGATGTCTTTTGTTTTGAGTCCTTTTGAAATCGCAAGAACACCTTCGTGAATGAGGTCAGAGGCATGCGGCCCTATCATGTGAACACCCAGAATCTTGTCTGATGACTCATCAGAGACAATCTTGATCATCCCTTCAATTTCTCCCATGATGTGGGATTTCGCGAGTGTCCGGAACTGAAAATGTCCTGTGCGGACTTTTATCCCCGTCTCTACAGCCTGCTGTTCTGTGATGCCGACCGAGGCTATTTCAGGGGAGGTGAATATCGCCGACGGCACAGCCGAATAATCTGCACGCTCATTACCGCCCACACTATTGTTTGCCGCTACGATGCCCTCTGCTGAAGCAACGTGAGCCAGCATGTGGCCACCCGTTACGTCCCCGACGGCATATATGCCGGGAATATTTGTCTCCATTTTCTCATTCGCAATAATCTCTCCTCGGGTGCCTTTTCTGATGCCGACTTTTTCCAAGCCTATACCATCGCTGTTAAACGATCTTCCGACAGATACGAGAGCCTTTTCCGCTCCAAGCTCCGTCCCATCACCAAGAAAAATATGAACACCGCCATCGCGCATATCAATTTTATCAACAGTGATGCTGGGAATGAATCTGATACCGTGTTTCTTCAGTTCCCGCTCAAAAATGTGCGATATCTCGGTATCTTCAGTCGCAAGGGCTCGCGGAAGCTTCTCGAGTAAGGTAACTTCAGATCCCAGTTGCCTGAAGATGCATGCAAATTCGCATCCGCTGACCCCCGCGCCAATAATAGTCAGGCTTTTTGGTATTGCATCCAGTCTGAATACATCATCAGTCGACAGTATCTGTCTTCCGTCGAAAGGAAAGGCGGGAAGTTGCAACGTCTTCGAGCCTGTTGCCACAATTATGCGGTCAGCAGTTACAGTTTTCTGTGCGCCATTTTTTGATTCAACAATTATTTCTGTCGGGGAGACAACCTGCCCGCGTCCTTCCTGCAGAGTGATCCCGTGAAGTTTAAAAAGATTTCTTATTCCCTTTATTTGAAGATTGACGATTCTGTTTTTTCTCTCAAGGATTTTTAAAAAATTTGGTGAAATATTTCCTGTTGTCTCAATGCCAAAATCCTGCAATCTTTTGGCTTTGGAAAACATCTCTGATGAAGCGACAAGGGATTTTGTGGGAATGCATCCCCAGTTCAGGCAGGTTCCACCAACTTCGTTTTCTTCAATGATGGTTACCCGGGCACCCAGTTGTGCAGCTCTGATCGCTGCGACATAGCCTCCGGGGCCTGACCCGAGTATTGCTAATTTCATTTTGCTTCTTCTTCGACATACTTGGTATACTCAGACGAATCCATGAGGTCATCAAGCTCTGCGGAGTCACCTATTTCAATAATCGCTATCCAACCTTTTCCGTAGGGGTCATCATTGATAATCTCGGGTGTTTCGGTGAGGTCGTCATTGATTTTGATCACCCGTCCGCTCACCGGAGAGATGATGGAAGATGTTGCCTTTGTCGATTCAATTTCACCAATTTCGCTGTTTGCTTCGATTTCCGTGTCAACTTCTGGCGGATCGACAAAGACAATGTCACCGAGTGAATCCTGTGCATAATCGGTAATGCCGATCGTTACGTTCTTGCCTGACGGCCTGATCCATATATGCTCTTTATGATATTTCAGATCATCCGGATTCATGTATACCTCCTTAATAGTATCTCGCTCTGATTTCTTATCACAGGCTTTTCAGCTTTGTCAAGGAAGACTTCGGCAGCTTGACACTTTTTAAAAGCACCTTTTATAATTGAATGGTTTGGTTGCGATCTTTTAAAATGAAAATAGTCATCCCTGACATACCCAAGGAAGGAGTCGATGTCGATATTCAGGAAACGATTACATTTACCGGTGTACCGTTTACGGTCCATACCCTGTTAAGAGTGGAGAAAATGGGGAGCGAGGTTATGGTAACAGGAGATCTGAAAGCAGAAGGTGAGTTGCAGTGCAGCAGGTGTCTGAAGAAATTTGCCGGTGATATATCTGTTCCTGTAGATGTCGTCTATCGTCCTGTTGAAGAACTCAAGGGAGAGGACCACCACGAGATAACATCCGAAGAACTTGATTCGGATTTCTATTCAGGCGATGAACTGGATATTATCAATCTTCTGAAAGAACAGGTCGCATTAAATATACCGATGAAACCCCTCTGCAATGATTTATGCAGGGGACTCTGTCCGAATTGCGGCGCGGACCTGAATGTGACTGCCTGCTCGTGCAGTCAGAGAACTGTCGATCCGCGGTTCGAAAAACTCGGGAAATTACTGAAGAAACGAAAGGAGTAACAATTGGCTAATCCAACGCATAGACATACAAGAGCGAGAAGGGACAAGCGGAGAGCAAACTGGAAGGGTCAGCTGCCTAACCTGAGCCTCTGCCCTGATTGCAACGAATTGAAAATGTCTTTTAAGGTATGCCCTCATTGCGGTTCCTATGATGGCCGCAAAGTTCTCACCGTTGTCGAAAAAGAAGAATGAGAATTGCCCTTGATGCAATGGGGGGTGACTATGCCCCTGCTGTTACTATCGAGGGTGCAATCGAGACAGTCAATAGTTATGAGAATATCGACATTATCCTTGTCGGTGATGAATCTGCATTAGCGAGAGAACTCGATAGCAAACGCTTTCCTCCAAACCGGATAACAGTCAGGCATGCTTCACAGGTTGTGAAGATGGACGAGTCTCCTGCGTCTGCAATACGGAGAAAGAAGGACTCATCCATACGGAGGGGGATTGAACTGGTTAAGGGCAATGAGGCAGACGGTTTTGTCAGTGCCGGTCACTCCGGTGTTGTTATGGCAACCGCTCTTTTTGTGCTCGGCGTATCTGCTGTTGTTGACAGACCTGCTATAGCAGCCATCATGCCGACGTTGAAATCACCATTCGTTCTTCTTGACGCGGGTGCGAATCTTCACTGTAAACCACAGAATCTCCTTCAGTTTGCTTTGATGGGAAGCACGTACTGCAGGTTTATCCTGGGGAGGGAAGAGCCAAAGGTAGCACTCATCAGCACAGGTGAGGAGGATACCAAGGGGAATGAACTCACGAAAGAGACGTTTAAGCTGCTTAAGGAAGCTGATCTGAATTTTATCGGAAACGTCGACGGAAAAGATATTTTTACCGGTGAAGCCGATGTTATTGTCTGTGACGGCTTTACCGGTAATGTTGTATTAAAGACGAGCGAAGGGCTTGCTGAGGCAATTATAAGAATGCTTAAGAGAGAGGTGGCAAACCTGACGACAGGCAGAATCGGTTATTTGTTGTTAAAACCTGCTCTGAGAAACTTTAAAAAGAAGACAGATTATGATGAATATGGAGGTGCGCCGTTGCTCGGAATACAGGGCACCTGTATTATCAGTCATGGGAGGTCGACGGCAAAAGCAATAAAAAATGCCATAAGAGTTGCATCGGATTTCGCACAGAAAAGGGTCTACGAGATTATTTCCTCAGCGATCGAAGAGGATCTTTCCCGCCACGAAGGTATGCCTGTTGGTAAGAAGTAGAATCATATCCATCGGTTCTTACGTGCCTGACAGGGTTCTCTCAAATTCCGATCTCGAGGTGATGGTCGACACCTCAGATGAATGGATAACGGAGAGGACAGGGATCAGGGAGCGGCGGATTGCCGATGAAAGTCAGGCAGCGTCAGACCTTGCTTTTGAGGCCTCGAAAATTGCCCTTGATCGGGCTGGTCTGAGCGCAGCAGACATCGAGTTGATTATCGTTGCAACGGTAACAGGTGATATGCCGTTCCCGTCTACCGCGTGCTTTCTCCAGAACAGGCTTGGCGCATCGCGTGCAGTTGGGTTCGACATCAACGCGACCTGTTCAGGATTCCTTTATGCCTTGTACGTTGCAGACGGTTTTATACGGTCGGGTATGCACAGGAGAATCCTTGTGGTTGGGACAGAGGTGCTCTCGAAGGTTACGGACTGGAAAGACAGGACAACGTGCGTTATCTTTGGCGACGGAGCAGGAGCTGCAATAGTTGAAGCAACCAGTGAGGACAGAGGAATACTCTCGATGTCTATTAACTCGGATGGAAGCATGTGGGATCTCATCAATATTCCGGGGGGAGGGTCAAGGAACCCGGCATCGACGGACACCCTAAAGAAGGGAATGCATTACATTCGAATGAAGGGAAATGAAACGTTTAAGGTTGCAGTCCGTACATTAGAGGATGTTGCCTTAAAAACTCTTGCTGATAACGGTCTGGACTCTTCCCAACTTTCGCTCCTCGTTCCTCATCAGGCAAACCTCAGGATTATCCAGGCGACTGCTGACAGGCTGAACCTGTCGATGGAAAAAGTCTTTGTGAATCTCGAACAGTATGGAAATACATCTGCTGCGTCAATACCTATTGCACTTGATGAAGCGATGACATCCGGTCGGATCAGGGACGGAGATTATATTCTTCTTGAGGCGTTTGGAGGCGGGCTCACCTGGGCGGCTGCTTTAATAAAATGGTAATCTCTCTCTGCCGGTATCAAGGATTCGTCTGACTATTGTCAGCAGTTCCATCCGCTCAAAGGGTTTTTTCAAAAAGGCATCAATAGAACCATCCTCCCTGATGGCTCCATCGCTGTATCCAGAGATAACCAGTATCCGGATCTCCGGTTTGATATTTTTGAGAATTTTAATCAAATCATTTCCTTCCATGAGCGGCATAACAATGTCCGTTATCACAAGGTTAATTTTGGTGAGATTGCTCTTGAACACATCAATGGCATTCAGAGAGTTACTAACGGGCATGACATGGTATCCATGCGTTTCAAGGAGATCTGATATCAGGTTCAGGACGTCGTTATCATCGTCAACGATCAGGATATTCTCATTCCCTTCTATCATGGAAACACGGGGTTTTACAACCTCCTGACAGGATCTGTCGGAAACAGGGAAGTATATCTCGAATGTCGTCCCTTTTCCGAGGCTGCTCTGCACAGAAATATAGCCTTTATGATCCTTAATAATCCCATACACTGTTGCGAGTCCCAGCCCCGTACCTTTTCCTTTTTCTTTGGTTGTAAAGAACGGATCAAAAATCCTGTTGATGACTTCTTTGGGAATACCTGTTCCGGTGTCGGAAACCGACAACATGACATATCTGCCTGGTTGAACGTACGATGGGATATTCGCATGGTCTCCGCCGACATCCATCACCCGTGATGTAATCGTAATGAGTCCACCGTCCGGCATGGCATCCCTGGCATTCACCAAAAGATTCATCATGATCTGTTCGATTTGATTGGGATCACCATCAATCATAGGGGCCTGTTCTGAAAAATTCACTTTCAAACCTATCTTCTTATTCAATACCCCCTCAAAAAGCTTCAATGAGTCGTTAATAACATCGTGGAGATTCAAGGGAAGCACTTCGTGCGA
>JAGSYM010000337.1 GCA_018262395.1 Nitrospirota bacterium
TGCTCATTTTCTCCTTTGTCCTCAGACTGGACAATGGTGTAATCTGGCAGAATCTGTATAACGGACACCATATATTTGTCCCCTATCTCATCTTTGCCGCTGTAATATGGAAACTGGTGAGCAATAAACCTTATGGATTGCTGATGTTTATGGCGTTTATCGTGCCGATTTTATGGGGCTTCTTTTTTACTCTTTGGTATGTATTGGTTACCTATATTCAGCATGGGAGCATAGAGACGTGGTTTGTCCTTTCGATTATGGTTTTTTGGGCGACCTTCGTAGGGTTTCTTTTTGAGCTCATTCCGCTTTATGTCCTCAGCAAATTAAAAACCAAATTCAAGGCTGTCGAACAGCAAAATGAGGCATTGTCAGTTCATTGACGTTTTCCCCAGCCTTTTTGCATAGAGCGCTTGAGGGCAAGTCAATAATATTATCGAGTTAAATGGGTAGCGAGCGATTTTCCCCGTGGTCTTGTCACGGGGTTAGCGCCAGAAGTAGGTGCCTTAAGCAGCAGTGCTTTAAGCAACCGAATATAATGAAAAAAATTTACCTCGCATTGAGATTCCCTGCGGTCTGGCCTAAGGCCCCTACTGTTAGTGCCGGAGGGAGTCTTCAAAAAATTTATGAGCAAGGTCTGTATTTTTGGAGTTAAACCGAAATACTCATTGTTTGCTACTTCCTGTAATTGAGAGGGGTGCCCTCTTGGTATGGTTGAGACTTCCACCTCCTAACAAACGACCTTCAAGATGGTACTGCAGTGAAGATTTTCAAATGAAAATGTTAACGCCCGATGTCACTGGCGCAGGAACTACAAAAGTCAAGAAACAACCCGCATTTATCCCGCGTCCAGTGAAGTGATTCGTTATGCATTGCTTATTGGTATTTCATGAATTTTATATTCAATCCCATTCTTTCCACTTGCTTTAACCGTGTACATTAAATTATCTGCCTCTTTTATCAATTCGTCTAAATTGCATGATTTATAACATGTAACAACACCAATGCTAAATGTTACAGGCCATTTGTCATTTGTGACACTGCTAAGAAGTTCTTTTTGCACCTTATTAATTGCTGTTTTGGCATTCTCCTCATTCGATTCCGGAAATAAAATAGCAAATTCATCTCCGCCGAGCCTTGAGACGATATCAATTGACCGTGTGTTGGCTATTATTGTTTTAGCTACTGATTGTAAAAGTTTATCACCCTGACTATGTCCAAGCGTATCATTCACCTGTTTGAAATTGTCAATATCTATATACGCAATGGTAAATGGACGACTGAATCTGACAGATCTGTCGATCTCTATTTTTGCAATTTCATTGAATGCCCTGCTATTGGCTACACCTGTCAAAAAGTCATTTCTTGCAAATGTTTGTTCTTTCTCCAAGAGTTCTTTCATCGCCGATAATGAAAATGTAGCCATTAAGAAGAATCCAAGTCTCATGATTGAATTCCACACAGGGATAGCAGGTTGAGCATAAATATGACCGGAGGTAATATCTGCCCACAGCCATGTCGCTGCACTGAGGATAGATACAATTACAGCATGGCTTCTTTTATCGAACCATGAAACGAACGCAACAGGCAGCAGATAAAATATCGAAAACGATATCTCATAACCAGTGAGATGGTCAATAGCACCTAGTAACATAACCAGTGAGACACCAATCACCGGGATGACTATTTTAGGTATCTTGTCCAGATAATTAAATAAGGCTTTCATCTTGAATATTAATCTTTAACGTATTTATTATTATGCATAACATGTATTAAACCGCAATGGTGATATCAATAGCATAGTTGCGCGCAATATTGAATATTCACTGAGGAGTATGGCACCTTTATAATTATTACACCCTGTGGTCTCTGCCACAGGTTCCGATATACGTAGCGTTATTGGAGGAAAGACCTTGAATAACACCGGCTGCTTGTATTGTCTTTAGTTCCGGCATCATCTTGCGGGCATTAAGAATATGCACCTTTTCGGCAGAGGGCACTCACCTTTTTCCATTCCGCAGGGGAATTGACATTCTTCCATGCGTGGGCAAGGGTCCTTGGAATCAACGGTGTTATGACCTTTGGATGCGCCGCGATGTCCTGAAGCTTTGCTTTTCCGCATCTTGCAAGTGATTCGACATACTCAAAAATCATAGGCTCATATACAGAACCTGTTGTCTCAACCCCTATGCTTCCCTTTATCTTCGGCAGCACAGCCCAGATGCCGGGTTTCCGTTGACTCAGAAGCCATTCCCATGCATCCTTATGCATCAAAGGCATATCCACAGAGGATATGATCCATGCGCTGTCAGGCGACCATCTGAAGGCGCTGAGCATTCCGGGAAGGTGTCCGGGGCCAAGCAATACAGTCTTTTTTGCAATGGCTGAAAGGGTGTCGAAAGACCTTGCGAGCAGTGTTCTGCCTTTTATCTTCAGGAGCGACTTTGGTGTTCCCATGCGGGTGCTTTTCCCCCCGATAAGAAGTCCTGCATGAAGAGGCCTCGCCGAGTGATGGCTCTCCAGTTCATGGCGGATATAGGTGAGGACCTGTTGCTGATATCCCTGATCATCTCTGCATACCAATGTTTTGCTTCCGGGGCCTTTTCCGCCAGTCCTTTTTCCGGCAGCTGTTGCTTCCAACCAGATGCCAGGCACGTCAATATCTTTATGCCCCTCAACGATAATAAGGTCTAATGCAGCCGGAACTCTCTTTATAAGATCAAGAAAATCTTCATTATTGCTACGGTATCTTGCAAAGCCCTGCTCTGCGTCATGGGCAAGCACAAAATCCGCACCTGCCCGGGAAAAACGGTCGGTGTCCTTTCCCTTTACATCGATAGCAAGCTTATGATGGATATGTTTTATGATGCCAATGTTTAAGCCCTGCTTTTTCAGTTCCGGCAGTATTTTCTCGATCAGGGTCGTTTTTCCGGTACCTGAATAGCCTGCAATGCTGATCATACATGTTGAATTCATATCGTCTGAGAGTGTACTATTTTTGAGCGCTTTTTTAAAAGATTAAGGGGAAAATATCTTTCCCGTCATGCTCTAGGCTACTACAAAGCGCAGAACGCTAACAAGAAAAACCCCTCCATGAATTCATTCTTCCCCAAATAAGGGCATGGGTGGTAGAATAGTAACCACTATGGAACTCAGAGACACATTCGAACGGGTCATCGATTATCTGCGCATCTCGATCACCGACAGGTGCAATCTCCGTTGCGTCTACTGTATGCCTGAAAAGGGCGTAAAGCTTTTCGAGCACAAGGAGATACTTACCTACGAGGAGATTACGAGGGTCGCCGGCATTGCCGCTGCCCTTGGCGTAAGAAAGATACGGGTCACGGGCGGAGAACCTCTCGAAAGAAAAAATATATCTTTCCTTATTGCTTCCCTGAAGGCCATAAAAGGAATAGAGGATATCAGTCTGACTACCAACGGCACATTACTTGAGAAGTATGCGAGGGCACTCGCGGACGCAGGTCTCAACAGAATCAATATCAGCCTCGATACGCTCAGGCCGGACAGGTATAGGGAAATCACCCGGGGCGGAGACATCTCTCTTGTGTTAAGAGGTATAGATGCTGCGGAAGAGGCAGGTTTGTTGCCGATAAAAATAAACATGGTGCCGATCCGGAATCTCAATGACGATGAAATTTCTGATTTTGCGCGCACGACTCTCACCACTCTCCGACATGTCAGATTTATCGAATTCATGCCGATAGGATCGAAAGACCTTTGGAGCGACGAGAAATATATTTCGACGGAGGAGCTCAAGAAGACTGTTGAAAAGATCGCACCGCTCACGCCAGTGCGTTTTCGAAAGAACGGCCCGGCGAAGTACTTCAGACTTGAAGGCGCTTCCGGAGTGATAGGCTTTATAAGCGCCCTGACCCATCATTTCTGCGGTGACTGCAACCGGCTTCGTCTTACTGCGGATGGAAGGCTGAGACCCTGCCTCTTTTCAGAAACAGAGATAGACCTGAAACCTGCCCTCAGAATGCAGTCCTCTGACGCGGAGATCGAACGCCTCCTGCGGCTGGCAATTGAGGTAAAGCCGGAGGGGCATAAAATCGAGCAACGCGACGACCTGTCCTCACTTAAGAACATGTCGAGGATCGGGGGATGAAGAAGCTTACGCATATCGATGCAGAGGGGAAAGCCCGGATGGTGGATGTTTCGGATAAAACGGTCACCGTGAGGGAGGCGGTCGCAAGGGGTTTCGTATCGATGAAGCCGGAAACCGTTCGTTTGATTCTCGACAAAAACATACCCAAGGGATGAACGTGGAAGAAGAAAAAAACAGGGTGCGTGTAGAAGCTAGGGTCAAAACAGTCGGACAGACAGGCGTCGAGATGGAGGCGTTGACTGCCGTGTCTGTTGCCGCGCTCACGATCTACGATATGTGCAAGGCGGTCGACAAAGAGATGATGATATCCGACATAGTGCTTGTCGAGAAGCGCG
>JAGSYM010000338.1 GCA_018262395.1 Nitrospirota bacterium
AGCCACTGAGACGCAAGATCCCGAAGACTCTGCTGGGTGTGTATGACATCTCCGCTGTCCGCAGTCTTTTTCATCAATTAAATTCTATCACGCCAGAAGCAGTATGCACAGCCCTCTTAGGTTATGAAGAACTCCCGGGGCTACATGCAGGGCTGATCTTTAAAATCTTTGGTTCCATGCGCTATTCTTTTAATCCCTAATCCGATTCCTCCTGTTCCCAAATGTGCACCATCAAAAGAATAGAGCCAATCCACAAGCATTCAACTCCGTCGTGATGGCTTTTCTTTCCAATCATGGGCTCAATTAGCGGAACAATGCGGCGCTCCTAAGCTTTAGCTACTGCTGACGGTCTGCCAGTGGTACTGGCCCGCGAAAAAGCAAGACTTTGGCGTATTTCTAGCTCCAATGCCCGTCTTTGGATGTGAGCTCTACCTTCCTAAGTCCCCCTGGAACAAACACCCTTGATACAATTTGGAGACAGGCAGGGTACTAATGGTATTAAATAGAAATGTAAGAGGAGAGAGTTTCAGGTCCTACCTGAAACAAGCACTTTCGAGCTTTATATTAGTTTGGTGCTTACTAATTTATAACTGACATTTGTAACAGAACGACATTTTCCCCTTTTCGGTAGCGTTTATTCTGACTCAATTCGCCCCGATTATTCTAGTTATGGAACTTGTACAGTCAGGCGGGGATTAAGAATCAGCCTGTTATATGGCCGAAAGCATGAGGATGAATCCCTTGAGCCGATCGGCTTGGGCATCATCCATTGCTGTAAACTCAAAGCCGATCATTGCTGTAAACTCAAAGCCGATGTGATATTTTTTCTCTGATTCAGACTTCATGGGTCTGCAGGAAGTCCCCTTTGCTATGCATTTAATAGGTTCTTGGTTGTCAGGCAGAAAAATTCTTAAGATTATCTCGGTCCCCGGCTTCAACGGATTCAATGATTCGGCGAACAACCCCCCGCAGCTGAGGTTTAATACTTTAAACGCTTCGGCATAGCTCAGGCGCACAGTTGTGGTTGACGCGTTGATACGGACCGTCCGGACATCATCGCAGTTGTCGCCGCAGACTCGTGTCATGAGATCTCGACGTTCGTCATCAAACCGAATCCCAGCAAAAAAGAACGCATCGGCCTGCCCGCGTGGATTGGCGACCCATCCTGCAAAACGCTCCCATACCGACGTCCCGTGAAGGATCACGGGCGAACCGTTGTTGCCGACCGTAACCGTGCACGGGTTCCCTAGCTTCAGCCGCTTCGGAGCCTTCAGGCCGATTCCATGCTTGCCCAGATCAGTCAGCTGTGCACTTGTTTCGGTCATCATCTCGACACGGATTTCATCTCCCCTCAGGGGAATTCTCTTGTATTGCCTTCGCATGTTCAGTAAATGACCGCCTTTCGGTTGCGGGTATTTCTGCCAGTGCCTCCTGAATGGCATGTGGGGCTTTCCCCCTTTTGCTGGAAAAAAATTTCCTCCAGACCTTTCTCCTGTAATGATTAAAAATATGATACTCAAAAAGATTCCGAAGTGCAATGGGAAAACATGAGATTATTCCAAAAAAGAATATTATAACTCTTTCGGACAGAGTTAACGCTGATGCTTACGCAGAATAAAGGTTTCTGCCGGCAACTGAGGAAATCTCCCTGAACGTGGCGTGTCCTTCAGCGATGCTTGTATTCCTCCACTCTGATATCTCTTTTGCCAAAGCCTTACCTCACCCGTGATGTCCCCAGTGGTTCCGCTATCGCTTCCTGAGATAATCCTTCCATCTTCTTTAATTCAATCTTCGACCGTAATACTACTTTCTCAGCGGTGTTTCTACTGCGTGGCAGTCTCTGCAGTTGCTCGCGCTCTCCTTCCGTATATGGCATTGCCTTGGTTTTTCTCATGATTCAATAGTGTCATGTTCTCTCCTCTTTTTGAGAGCTAATTATGGGACATTACACCAATATGCTGTTTAGTTAAGGAGGACACCTCCACCATCTAGAGGTGTCCGTCAGTCTGATTTCCCCGAATCAGGCTTGAGTCCCATGCTATTTAATATTTCAGCATTTGCTGAAAATACTGT
Organism: Nitrospirota bacterium; assembly: GCA_018262395.1. Next base: position 2,074 of record JAGSYM010000338.1, read on the forward strand.
CTATGGCGAATAATAGACTTGTTACTAATCGCACTTGCTTAGATATACAATGGCGAGGGCAGTCAAAGGGAAAAATGTTACGATTTCAAGAGACGCCGGACAAGATATTCATCGAAATATTAAAAGCGGGCATGGAGATCGTTATTGATGAAATCACTGACCTGATTGACTATTCAGAAAATCCTAAAGAGGCAAAAAGTGAACTGAGGGGCATATTGCCTCTGGCAGCCAGGGTGTTTAGCCCCGGGGTGGCGTTAAAGACCCTCAGGGACATGCGTGAAAAACTCCTTCATCCGGAGCTTTACTATCTCAATGATTTCCATTACCTTTTGATATACGATACGCTGCAATTGTATTCCGAGCTTCACAATGACATGGTCCGCACCGCCAGATCTAAAAATGAAAAAAATGCCGCAGCAAAGATAGGACCTTACCATATCGAAAAAATAGATTTTGACTGCCTCGAAACGCTTTATTTTTATGACACTGATTTCCTGTTTGATCCGGAAGTGATGCTCAGCCTGGGAGAAGAAGAAAGAAAGGACATGTCATTTAATCCCGAGACCTTTGCCATAACACAGGGATTGGCACCGCATCCCGAAGAACTGGTGCTGAAAGAAGTGACTGAGGAGACATACGAAGTGCCGGAAATATCGCAATATTTTGGACCTGACTCCAGGTGCTATCCCGATGAAGATATGAGGTGTGCATAGCAATTGGTATCTTTGAGAATTCAAACATAATGACACACAACCATGAATTTCATCACCGCAGGACGATACGACTGAAAAATTACAATTATTTCCGGGCAGGGGAGTATTTTGTAACAATATGCACACAGATAAAGAATGCCTCTTTGGGGATGTGGTCAACGGGAGGATGCTTTTATATGAGGCGGGGAAGGCGATTCGGAAGTGGAGTGATTAAACAGCGGTAAAAATCAAGAATATTGAATTAGATGGATCTGTGATAATGCAA
>JAGSYM010000339.1 GCA_018262395.1 Nitrospirota bacterium
CCTTTTTTGCCTGAAGAATATAATCAACAATGTACTCACCTTCGTACTTGACAATAAGAACAACTTTAGCATCCAGCCGCTTGATAACATCAAGCCCCTGAAGGCCGAGGTAACTGCCGGTATAGATGCTTCCGTATCCACCGATAAGCATGACGTCCTTATCTTTTGCTATCAGATTATACGACTTCACAACCTTTGCCATGAGCCCCTTAATCTCTTTTCTGTAACTGTTTACTTCAAGTTCCTGCGTGAGGACCACAGGGCATATTTCCGCAAGCGGATCTTTCATGTCCAGTGCCCTAAATATGCGCCATGCATCATTGTCAGTAAGCACATCATTCACCTTTACCGGTAAGATGCCGACAGGCTTCATGTAGCCTATTTTGAGTCCATCCTGTATGCTACAACGCCTTTTCCCCGGTTTCTGACAAGGAGAGGATTAATATCCGCCTCGATAATATCTGGAAAATCAGAAGCAATCTGTGACAGAACTAAAAGGGAATGCTCAATCGCTTCGATATCAGCCTCAGTTTCTCCTCTGACACCTCTCAAAAGCGGAAAAGCCTTTGTCTCCCGAATCATTTCATAGGCGTCTTCCTTGCTTAACGGGGCAATCCGAAAAGACACATCCTTCAGGACCTCTACATAAATACCACCCAGTCCGAACATAATCATATGACCAAACTGCGGGTCACTGGTAATGCCCATAATAACCTCTCTCCCCTTGAGAACCATCTCCTGGACTAAGACGCCGGCAATATGTGCAGACGGGAGGATATACCTTGCTCTGGTAGTTATATCAAAGAAAGCAACTTCTACGTCGGTTTTGTTTTGCAGATTGATTTTTACACCACCGATGTCACTCTTATGGGAAATCTGTGGCGAAACGATTTTCATGACCACAGGAAATCCTATTTCTTTGGCAGCAGCAAGAGCTTCTTCGGACGTGCGTGCAAACAAACTTTTTGGTTGCCGGAAGCCATATGCACGAAGGAGATCACGTATTTCCATATCATTCAACCGGTCACGATCGTCTTGCTTAACATTTTTAAAAATCTGTGCTGCCTTGTCTTTATAACCCTCATATACCGGGAAGTTTTTCTCAGGCTTGTGAAGCCAGAGGTAATACCGGTACATGGCATTCAGGGATGAGACCATTTCATCAGGATAACTGTAGTTTGGAACCCCATGTTTCATGAGTATTTTTGCAGCGGCCTCAACACGTTGTTTACCCATAAAAGACGTGAGAACAGGTCTGTCAATCTCTCTCGCGACACTGATCACGGCACGTGCAGTTGCCTCCACGTCAACAACCGCAGTTGGGGTCAGCAGCACCATGACACTATGAATCCTCTCATCCTTCAGGACAATGGTGAGAGTCTTTTCATAGCGGTCAGCACCGGAATCCCCAAGGATATCTATGGGGTTATAAAAGGATGCAACGGGTGGCAGAAATGTCCTGAGTTCGTCCACATATTCCTTGTGAAGAGGAATAAGCTGAAGATCCGATTTATCGCAGGCATCTGCAGCGAGAATGCCCGGTCCACCCGAATTCGTTATGATCGCAGTATGTGGACCTCTCGGGACAGGCTGATTTGCAAAAGCCAGGGCATAATTAAACAGTTCATTAATCGTATGAGCCCTGATGATACCGCTCTGCTTAAATGCAGCATCAAAAGCTGCCTCACGACCGGCGAGCGCACCAGTATGGGAGGAAGCTGCCTTTGCGCCAGATGTCGTTATTCCGGATTTTAAAATAATGATCGGTTTCTTACGGGAGACCTGGCGGGCAACCTCCATAAATTGTCGTCCATCGCTTACGCCCTCGATGTAGCCTAAAATAACTTTTGTATTATCATCTTCAGACAGAGCAAGCATGATATCCATGTCGGTTATATCAGACTTATTCCCCATGCTGATGAATTTCGAAAAACCGATCTCATCAGGCAATGCACGATCAAGAACAGCCAGGCAGAGTGCTCCGGATTGTGAGAAGAATCCAATGCTTCCCTTCGCCGGCATACCGGCAGCAAAAGAGGCATTTATCTTCGAGTGCGTGTCAATTATGCCCAGGCAGTTCGGCCCGATAAATCTCACTCCGGCCTGCTGAGCTTTTCTGATAAGTTCATGTTCAAGCTTTGATCCCTCAATGCCGCTCTCTTTAAATCCGGCTGTTATGATAATGGCAGAATCAATCTTTTTCATACTGCACTGATCAATGATTTCGAGAACGTTTTTTGAAGGGACAACGATGACGGCTAAATCTATATTGCCAGACACATCGAGAAGGGAAGAATATGCTTTTATCCCAAGAATATCCGGCGCTGAGGGATTAATCGGGTAAACTGATCCATCATATCCGTACTGGATGATATTTTTAAGAATATCATATCCAACTTTACCCGGAGTCCGGGATGCTCCGACAACGGCGATCGACTGTGCGCAGAAAAAATTATCGAGCATTCATCTCACCTGTATGAGTCCGTCACGAACAGAATTTCTTGCCTGCATTTGTAATAAATAAGGAAACTTTATGAAGTTTATATCACAAAGAAGCCGGGAAACTCAAGTGCGATTCTCATCCAAAATGCCCCTGAG
>JAGSYM010000060.1 GCA_018262395.1 Nitrospirota bacterium
TGTTGTCGATGATGACCTGCACATTCAGAGGCTTTATAAAGAGGAGTTTGAAGATGAGGGGTATGAGGTTGTTGTCGCTTCTAACGGGCAGGAGGCAATTGAAATGTTCGAGAAGGAAGTCCCTGATATTGTAACGCTCGACATCCTGCTGCCTGATGTAGACGGTATCCGCATACTGAGACAGATGAAGGAAAAAAATCCGAAAATCCCGATTATCATGTCAACTGCATATGATTACCGGGACGATTTTGCTGTGTGGGCATCAGAAGCCTATATAGTCAAATCGTCAGATATGGATGAATTAAAGGCCATGATAAAAAAATTGCTCAGTAAATAACCATGATGCGCTATATTTATTTGGAAAACACGCCATTTCGCGCGGCTCTCTAAAGGTGGTTTGAAAAGTTTGAATTGGAGGGAGATTCTAAGCATCTTCCCGGAAAAGCTCTCAGGGTGATAGACTCCCTCTGCAGGATTACCGCAGAACCAGTAATTGCATGAAATCTCTTCTCCGTTTTATCACTTATCAGCAATGGACGGTTATTCAGTGAAGTGTCCGGAGACGTCCGGTGGATCAACAGGAATATCTTGAGAGTGAAATGATCAGGTGCCTTGTGACTACTGTCCGGGAAGACAGTGAATTCAGGGAGATGGTCATGCAACTGGGTGGTTACGTTATCTCGGATATGCGAGCAGTAATCTGCAAAAATTAATTATCCCTCTTTTTCTGAATCAAGGCTCTGTGCACTCATGTCAAGAAGCCTCTTTGCTCCGATGAATCTCTTTAAATAAAATGGTGTGGCCAGACTATCAATGGTAACCTTCTTGCTTTTTGACGAGGCGTGGATGAACAGGTTGTTCCCGAGGTAAATCCCGACGTGGGATGGATAAGATGCGTAGGTTCTGAAGAAAACGAGATCGCCGATGGTGAGGTTATTTTCATCAACGGGTATGCCTTCCTTAAACTGCTCGCGTGCCGACCGTGGCAGATTAACTCCGATCAGACTGTACACCTTTTTTACATATGCAGAACAATCAATGCCGAGCGGACTGTTGCCGCCAAACCGGTAGGGAATATCCAGCATTTTTTTTGCGAAGAGGATGAGTCTGTCTTGCAATCCCGACTCTGCAACATTCAGATGTTCTGCTACTTCTTCACTTTCCGTTTCCTCATGGGCCTGAGAGAGCATCGCTTCGTGCGGCTTTGCCTGCTTCAGTTCTTCCGGGCGTTTTAAGAGTACTTTCTGGCCTGGCCGCAGGGAATCTGTCTGGAGACTGTTTATCTCGATCAATTCGGCTGGGTCAATCTCAAATCGCTGTGCAATATTCCATACCGTATCACCTTTTTGTACCGCATAGTCTGTAGGATCGGCCTGTTTTATGGTGAGCTTTTGCCCGATCTTCAGCTTCGTAGACCTCAAGCCGTTTATTTTCTTCAGTTCTTCTCCCGGCATGGAATATTTTTTTGACAATGAGCTGAGTGTATCGCCTTTCTTCACAACATGAAATGATGGATCTTCCTGATGCGTCAGATCAGCCTCATTTCCCTGAACATGAACCGGATCTTTACTCATGTTTGTATGTTTCGTCCGGGCTTTACGGAATTTCACATTCTTTTGTGACGGTATGGTTATTCTCATCCCCGGCAGAAGATGATCCGGATCTATTGAGTTGATCCTGATGATATCAGCAGAACTGACCTTGAATTGTTTCGCTATAGTATGTGGATTATCGCCTTTTTTTACTTTATATTTTATATCAGCGTAACTGCTCTCAGAGATAATGACTGCAACAATCAGGGTAGTGATAAAAAGACAAAAGCTTTTCATACGTGCCTCCTTGATTATGCTGCCTCTTCACGGATCAGATCTTTGAGGGTAGGCAATTCTGTCAGATCCTTCAACCCAAAATACTGGAGGAATTCTCTTGTTGTGCCGTAGAGGAATGGTCTCCCGGGTGCCTCTTTGCGGCCCATGATCTTAATAAGCCTCTTGTCATAAAGGGTTCTGATAGCGCTGTCAGAATTGACCCCGCGAACCTGTTCAATCTCAGCCTTTATAATCGGCTGTTTATAAGCAATAATTGCAAGAGTTTCGAGCGCCGGCATGGACAGTTTGCCCGATGAATGGGTGCTCCGGAATTTCTTTACCCATTCGGCATATTGCGGATTTGTTACCATTTGATAGCCATTGGCTATCTCCACAATCAGCAAGCCTGCATTCCTCTCTTTGTATTCTGCCACGAGTTTATCCATGAGTTTCTTGATTTCAGCTTCAGGGAGCCCAAGAATTTCCTTGAACGAAGACGCTGCCAGAACTTCTCCGGAAAGAAAGAGAAGTGCTTCAAGAATTGAAGTATGCTCCCTGCTTTCAGACATAAATACGGATTAAATATATCAGAAATCGGCGAGAATTTCAATGATTGTCTTCAAAGATATCTTCTCTTACTATTTTTCTGTTCTGTTCTTTCAATTTCTTCCTGCTGTACCCTTTTTCGCCCTTTTGAGTCGTCACCGGATAGCTTCGGAGCCGGAGTACGGCTTCAAGGGGAACCCGCCTTTTTTGTCTTGTCTTCCTAATCGTTTTCATTGCGTGTACCATGCTGTTCTCCGAATATGATACCAGAACATTGTAAAAGGAATTTGTGATTTCAAAGACAGATAGCGAATAAATGTTTTTAACAGTAACTGATAAGAGGAGGCTCCATATATTGAAGCAAATGCTCCATTATTTTATAGTATATACTGTGCGTAAGGTGAAGGTACTCATTGCAGATGATCATGCGGTTGTTCGCAGTGGTTTGAGGCAGATTCTGTCTGCAACCAGTGATATTATTGTCAAAGACGAAGCAGCAAACGGAGCAGATGCGATCAGCATGATTTGCAAGAATACGTATGATACAGTACTGTTGGATATTTCAATGCCTGGACGAAATGGTCTGGACATCCTGAAACAGATCAGGATACATGATCCAAAGCTTCCTGTCCTGATTTTAAGCATGCATCCTGAGAATGAATATGCACTGCGGTGTCTTAAGGCTGGGGCTGCGGGGTATCTGATAAAGGAAAGCGCGCCTGAAGAGGTCATTGCCGCTATCAGAAAGGTTGCAAGCGGCGGCAGATATATCAGCCTGTCACTGGCTGAGAAACTGCCTTTTGCATGGGAACCCCCAACGGAAAAACCACCCCATGCATACCTCTCTGACCGTGAATTTCAGGTAATGTGCATGTTTGCCAAAGGAAAGAAAACAGGTGAGATCTCTGCCGAATTATCCCTGAGTTCACAAACGATCAGTACCTATAAAGCCCGTATTCTGGACAAAATGAAGATGCAATCGATAGCACAAGTTATCCGCTATGCAATCGAAAATGGATTGGTTCCATGAGCATCAGGCCGGCGTAGTAAAATTTCGATCCCGTCTTTTTCAAAACTACTACACGAAAAAAATAAAAATACTACAAGGCAAATAGTAGTATTTCGACATACTTCCTGAGCCCTCTCTGGTATTCTTCTCACCATGAGATTTTCAACTATCGACGGAGGGGTATTATGAGACAAACGAAAACAGAAGCACTCTATCACACGATCTTTGATCACGCTGTTGAAGGTATCTATCTTGTCACCCCAGAAGGAGAACTTGTTGCTGCCAATCCTGCATTCGCCCTCATATTCGGTTACGCATCACCTGAAGAACTTGCAACACATATCTCCAATCCCTGGGCCCAATTGTATTGTGAGCCTGAGGAGCGCGAAAAATTATGTCGCATTCTCATGAAGAGAGGCACCGTAACAGGATACGAATCACGGGCCTGCCGAAAAGATGGCAGGGTGATAACAATATCCGAGAGCCTCGGCGCGGTGCGGGACAAAGAAGGTGGTTTACTTTACTTCAGGGGAAGTGTCGGTGATATTACCCTGCTGAAGCAAAATGCAGAAGCATATCATGAGAACGAGACAGATCTCCGTCTCATGCTTGAACAAGCCGAGCAGAACAAGGACGTGCTGCTCGGCATCATTGACGAAGTCTGTGTTTCACACAGGATGATGGAACACATGTATATCAATCTGGTGAGAGACATTGTGAATGCTCTCGACAGCAGGAGATGGTGGACGCGGGAACGCTCTCAGAGAGTGGCGTCTCATGCATTGGCGATTGCGGAAGGCATGGGGTTTCATGAAGATGAAAAGAGAACATTGCATTTTGGCGCTCTTCTGCACGATATAGGACAATCTGTCTTCTATGATGAACTGGTTGACAAACCGGAAAAACTCACTACCGATGAGGTTACACTCATAAGGAAACATCCCGAGAAGGGGGCTATGGTTCTGAATAAAGCGAAAGGATTACGAAACGTTATGCCTTTTATCAGGCATCATCATGAGAGAGTAGACGGGAAGGGTTATCCGGACGGACTAAAAGGTGATGAGATTCCCCTGGGCGCCCGGATTATTCATGTGGCCACTGCATATGATTCCATAATGACTGACAGGCCCTACCGGGCTGCTCAAGGCAGGGAATATGCTCTCCGTGAAATTGCGCGGTGTACAAACACCCAGTTTGATCCCAGGGTCGCAGAAGTTGCGCTCAAAGTGCTTTAGTAGGTTGCTGAAAAAGTGTCTCAATAAAAGATATCAGAACCGTGTTCTCACATCTTCCCGCCAGATGACAACAGAATCTCTGCCGATGTATAATTGCCCAATGTCCTGGGATGATATTTCCGAGGCAAATAATATTTATAGGGGATAACGCGTGAAGCGGATCGTGATTAAGATAGGCAGTAATATTCTCGCTCACGAGAGAGATGGTCTCGACACCAGGAGAATCTCGACCATCAGCCGTGATATATCAGATTTGCAGGATAAAGGGTATGAAGTAGTCATTGTTTCCTCTGGTGCAATTGCTGCCGGCATGAGGAAACTTGGCTTAAAGACAAAACCAAAGGATATAAAGCTTAAGCAGGCTGCAGCAGCAGTCGGCCAGAGCGCACTCATGTGGGCATATGAGCGCAATTTTGGAAATTTTGGGAAAAAGGTTGCGCAGGTTCTCCTGACACGGGACGATTTTGCTGACAGGAAGAGATATATCAATTCAAAAAATACTCTCCTGACGCTCCTTTCGTTTAAAGTTCTTCCCATAATTAATGAGAACGACACGGTTGCGACGGATGAAATCAAGTTTGGTGACAATGACCATCTTGCCTCTCTCGTTGCAAGTCTGATTGAAGCAGAGAGGTTGATCATCCTATCAGATGTTGAAGGGCTCTACACCGCTGATCCGCGAAGCAATGCACAGGCAAAGCTCATTGAGTATGTGGAGGAAATAACGCCTGCAATCGAAGAGAAAGCCGGAGGAGCCGGTAGTGCCTTAGGTACCGGCGGGATGTATTCAAAGATCCTTGCAGCCAAAAGAGCTGTTAGTCACGGTATTACCGTTCATATCATCAGTGGGAAACAGGAGAGAAGCCTTCTCCATATAATGGAAGGAAAACAGAGCGGTACTGTCTTCAAACCAAAGGATGAAAAGCTGTCTTCACGGAAAGGATGGATTGCGTACGGAAGCCGCTCAAAAGGCAGCCTTGTCATTGATGGTGGAGCGGTCAGAGCCCTTTTAGAAGGCGGAAAGAGCCTTCTTCCTTCCGGAATCGTGTCGGTTGAGGGTGAATTTGATACCGGAGACGCTGTTTACTGCGTGGATGCAAGGGGCAACCGGATTGCAAAAGGACTGACAAACTATTCCTCGTCAGAAATAAAAAAAATCAAGGGTAAAAAAACATCACAGATCGAAGAGATCCTTGGGTACAAATACTCGGAAGAAGCGATACACAGGGATAATCTCGTGCTGGTATAGAACATCACCTGTCATGTAACAGTTCTCTGAAAAGCTCGCGCGCACGCATGAACATGTCTACACAGCTCTTTTCCTGATAATCCCTGTAGGTAAAAATGTGCGGTTTGAATATACCATCCTGAAAAAAAAGTGTTATCTCACCGTAGATGCCTTTGCGGAGATAAACCCTGTGAGAATAATTTTTTGTTGATGCGAGTACTATTTTTGCGAGGGTGAGATAGCCGGGGTCGAGATTTATCCGCCGTTTGCCATGAACGGAAAACGAGTCTTCCATCAAATTTGTTTTGAGTTTGATTTCAGCAAGAGTTCCCGGGTCAATGATATTTTTGAAAAAGACAAACTGCCGGAAGAGAGGCCATCCGAATTCATCCCTGTAGTGGAAAGAGTAAGCCCATTCTGATGAAGGGCTCAGCAGTAAGGTGTCACCAAACTCTCTCTCGAGTATTTGTTGAACTTGATCCCGTACAGCAGGATCAGCATAGAGCATCCCGATGAATAAAATGGCTTGCTCAGGTTCTTTGACCCTACTCAATGCTACGATTCATTAATCAGGGTCTGGACGATCTCAATCGCACGCGGGGAGTCCCATTCAGCAGGCCCGATAACTTTTTTCCTCAGCAAACCCTGCTTATCGATGATGAATGTTTCAGGAATTCCGGTAATCCCGAAGATTTTGGCAGCAGATTCATCAGGGTTGAGATACACCGGGAAGGTGTAACCGTTTTGTTTCATGAAGCCGAGCGCCCGGCTGAAATCATCTTTATATAAAATTGTCACAACTTTGAACGAGGACTTATCAG
>JAGSYM010000061.1 GCA_018262395.1 Nitrospirota bacterium
GAGAAACTTTTGTTTTCACGCCTTTCGGATTCATCTTTTTCTATCCATTTTTCTGATGAGCCTTAGCGTTACCTCATCCATATTTTGCTCTAAAACTGATCGACTCAGGCATACTAAGCAGGGATGACAGGATTTTTTATTATACCCTGAAGCTAAGAGCTTACGACGTAATGCATCTTTCGTCCCAGAAGAAACATAGCATTCTCGTCGCTTCTACCTATATTCAACTATCTTAAGGTTTCTTAAATAATGCGGATATCTTCATCAAAGTCGCAAAGCGAAAAGTTGATCCATGCTGCATATTTTAACTATGATTACTGTTTTAGATCTAGGTTAAGATCTGATTGCAATTTGACTTGTTGGTTCTTTCAAAACCTCATATAAGTCCTATCGGTGATTGCAGCCATCTATGAAGATTTCCAAAGGTTACATGATATCTCAATAGTTTCTCTTATTCTTGCTTATGCCCACAGCGATTGAAAACGCATAGAACAGTTTGCGGGTTCGAGGATTTATTATCTCTTTAAATGGTTCTCTTGCAATCCAGTTATTTGCATTCAAATCCATCGCCAATGACGGTCATTGGCTGCCCACAACATACGAGTTCTCCTTTGCCTTCATGCGTAACTACTACCTCATTGCCACAAAAATTACATTTATATTTCTGACCGACCTTTGTTGCCATAGTCTCTCCTTTCTTGACTAACTTTATGGTGTTTCCTCATCGTAAGGCGATGTCTGCCCGGTTGTCAAAAAAAAGTGAATTTAAGTCGCACGGGTGGGATGTTATTCTCCGTACGTGTGAATTAGCATTCTATTCTTGTAATGACTTTATGTACGCAACCAGATCCTTCAACTCCTGAGAATCTGCTGCCAGCGGTTTCCCCCCAATGCCTTCTCTATACATTTTTGAGTCATGTTTTCAAGATCCTTGGCATTTTCAAGACCCTTTCCGCCGGGATGACAGGAATTACAACTTTTATCGTACGTGCATCCTCCTAATTTAGGATCTGAAAACAGCTGCTTTCCCTTTTGGGCATCATCACCCCCTAAAGCCTTGTCTCCAACTGCTTCGGTTCCCCCGGAACCCTTGCTCCCCGCTCAGGCTGCTTGCGCCGATTCAGGGTATCCAACTCCTATGAGGGTTGTTCCGGTGACAAGGGCAGTAATGCTCAATCCCGCAAAAATTTTTTTAACTCTTTCTAATTATTCACATACCTCCTTGGAATTCTATTTTCCTAATTTTCCCATGAAGATCTGCAGGAAGCAAGTTATTTTTTTATTAGAATGTAATGTCGATGTTATTATTAAATGCCATACATGCTTTGCAAATCTGTAAGTGGATAATTACTTCTCTGTTATAGGAAGAAACTATAATTTTAAAACCTGCAAGCCCTATTTTGCTGCGAGCAACCGCAACATTATTGTGAGCATGCCATAGATCCTTGATATTGGTAGAGAGTAGATGCTTTCACCAAGTTAAATAGGTGTTCACGTGCTCCAGCAGACAGACCGTAACTATCCAGTTCAGCTTGCAGGTTCTTCAATATCCCATACCCGTCTAAGTATCCGTTTACACGAGTAGCCGCCGTTGAAAAGATAATATCGTCTTGGCATATGGTGCAGTCGTGAGCTTGCTGTCCCGATCATCTGTCGACAAAATGCTAATCCCATTATTGGATATCTCTATCTTCTTTAACTTCCACAAGAACCTCGTTTTTGCGTAAAAACCATAAAGTGAAAGGCGAGTTATATCGAGCAAAAATGGGCTCACCAACTGTGGTAAGGCCCGCAGCTTTTACCTCCTCTAATAGTGCGGCTTCATTTTCCCTGTAGAGCTTCTCGGACCAGGTTCCCGAATAAGTGCGCGCTGCTAATAGCCTTGATTTCCCCTGCCGGAGTTTTACGCGTGGGTCTGCCGGAAGCGGCAGTGTTTCCAGCGTATACTTTGAAGGCATAATAAAGCTGAACACATAGGTATCCGAATTTTTCACATGAGGAGTCTGTTCCACAGGGGCTGTCATTTCTATTTTTTCTCCGATCTCTGTTACAGGAGTCTGGTTGACTGGGGCTGTCATGGGGATTTCTGTTTTTTTCAGGTTATTTCCCGAGATGTATTTAAACAAAATTCTGAAGGCCTTATTACCCGCATCATCAAAGTTTCCCGATACGACAGTTTCCGCCACAATGTAGGGAGCGTAGCGCCTCAATTCAAAACCTTTATATATTTTAACGATCTCGTACTTTGGCTGTTCGTAAGCAAATGCTGCTTCTCCGGAGAATAACAACATGAATGCTACAAAAATTAATTTCATCGAAAAACTCCTTTTTATTGATCGTCCAGCTTCTTTCGCCTTATCCATTTATCAATTTCTACTGCAAAAATAATCGTAATCGATACTAACAGTATTTCTCCCCACTCCATCATGGCCAAGGGTACGGTTCTGAATAGCCACTGTAATGCAGGCACATATAGAACGGCAAGATGAGCAAATACAGAGGCAAGCATACCATAAAAGAGAAAAGGATTGCTCATCGGGCTGATACGGAAAATAGATTTCGTCTCGGACCTCGAGTTCCACGCCTGGAAGAACTGAAAAAATACCATTGTAGTAACGGCTACAGTTCTGGCCTGTTCGGGAGAATCACCTGATCGTAATGCAAGAACGTAGTTTCCGATAACGCCAAGAGCGATTATACAACCCACAAGAAAAGTTCTCTGGATAAGAAGCTTAGACATGAGTCCTTCATGTGGTGACCTCGGTGGTTTATTGATGATCCCTTCTTCTCCAGGCTCGAACGCAAGGGCAAGAACCTGCAGGCCATTTGTTACCAGATTGATCCAAAGCAGTTGTGCAGGAAGATAGGGAAGCGGAAGTTTCAGCACTTGTGAGATTATTATAGACAGTATTGCAGCAACACCTGTGGGAATGAGGAAAAAGATCACTTTTCTGATATTTTCAAAAACAACACGCCCTTCTTCTACCGCGTGGAATATACTCACAAAATTATCGTCTGCTATTACCATATCAGCAGCTTCTTTCGCGACGTCCGTGCCCGTTCTGCCCATTGCAACTCCAATATGTGCTGCCTTGAGCGCAGGGGCGTCGTTGACTCCATCACCCGTGACTGCGACTATTTCACCGTGTTCCTTTATCTGCTGAACAATTCGGAGCTTATCCTGCGGGGCAACACGTGCATAAACCGATGTCTCCCGGACTTTCTTGAATAGTTCATCATCGCCGATAACCTCAAGCTCCTTACCGGTTACAACATGCGACTGTTCCTGTGTAATGCCTATCTGCTTTCCAATAGCCTCAGCGGTGATCGCGTGGTCACCCGTGATCATGACCGTCCGTATACCAGCCCTTTTGCATCCGTCAATTGCCTGCCTTACTTCTTCCCTTGGCGGATCAATCATGCCTTGTAATCCCGTCAGGATGAGCCCGGATTCTATATCATGGTGTGTTATCTCCGTTGTATTATCAGGCATCTCCTTATACGCCATCGCAAGAACTCTCAACCCTTGTTTTGCTAAGGTATTCGCAAATTTCACAAAATCTTTCCGTACAAGATGTTCACTGATGAGACAGGAAGTGCACATATCAAGGAGCTTTTCCACTGCACCTTTTGCAAAGATGATCTTTTTGCCCTTATGTTCATGGAGTGTAGCCATATAGCCTCGTTCAGATTCAAACGGGATGATACCGAGCCTCGGATAGTTGTCTCTTTCCGCTTCCGGCTTCAGGCCGGCTTTCATGGCTGAGACAATGAGCGCCCCTTCAGTTGGATCTCCATCGATTCTGAACTGACCTTCCTCTTCATAGATGTCGGACTCGTTGCAGAGCAACCCTATTCGGAACACATGAAGGAGCGTTTCCAATTCTTGCGGTTCCACGGGCATCTTTTCATGAAGTATCTCGCCTTTGGGTTCGTATCCGCTGCCGGTTAACTCGTATGTATGCTCGCCGTCGTAAACCAGCAGGACGGTCATTTCATTCTTGGTCAGTGTACCTGTCTTGTCAGAGCAGATAACAGTTGTGCTTCCCAACGTTTCAACCGTCGGAAGATTGCGTATGATCGCATTCCGTTTAGCCATCCTTGCAACTCCGGCAGCCATTGCGATCGTTACTACGATTGGAAGCCCTTCCGGTACCGTTGCAACAGCTGCGGCAACAGCAGTCATAAACATGTCCTTTATGCCTTCTCCTGTGAGCACTCCAAAGAGAAAAACCGCGGCAGAAGCCGCAAGAACAAGCAAACCTATCTGTTTCGAAAATCTGTCAATCTTTTCCTGAACTGGGGCCTTTATCGGACGCACCCCTTTCAATTCCTGTGCGATTGTCCCTAATATTGTGGTTGTCCCCGTATTGACAACAATCCCCTTTGCCCTACCGCTGACGACTATTGTTCCCATGAAGGCCATATTGGTCTGATCCCCAGGGGTCAAATTCGTATTTTGGATAGGCATGGAATTTTTTTCTGCGGGAACCGATTCACCGGTCAGCATCGCTTCCTCGACTCTTAATTCAAGCGTGTGAAAAAGTCTTAAGTCAGCAGGTACCTTGGATCCGGAGGTAAGAACTACGATATCGCCGGGCACTAATTCTTCACTGTGTATCTCTCTTTCTTGCCCATCCCTGAGAATCCGTGCTTTAGGTACCACCATCTGTTTTAACGCTCTCACACTCTGTTCAGCTTTATACTCCTGGAGATACCCGATTAGCGCATTAAGCAATACCACTGTAAGGATGACCGCCATGTCTATATATTCTGCGAGAAGAAAAGTAACAAAGGACGCGATGAGGAGAATATATATAAGCGGGCTGGTAAACTGGTGGACGAGGATTTTGAGTGTGCTGATCTTCTCTTGCTCTGCAAGTCTATTCTGGCCGTGCTTCGAGAGCCGAATCTTCCCCTCAGATTCGCTAAGACCCTCCTGTGACGAGCCAAGCTTTTTGAAGACCTCTTCTATTTCTAACTGATACCAGCTCATTGAGTTACATTAAGTATCTGCTTGTTTCAAAGTGTTCTCGAATGCACTTGTCATACTTGTCTGATATTTTGTCACAATATTGTCTCAGATGCTACAGTCCATCTGTTTTCAAAAGGGTATCGACATGTAGCATCGAGAGCACTTATACAGAAAGCATTAATTTGAAGTAACACCCATTCTGCAAGCAATCCAGACAATTCAGAGAAGCATTGGGCGTGTATGTTTGTATAGCAAATCCGCAGATTTCAAAAATTTGAGAGATGAGCGTTACCTATGTTTAATGTGGTTCGCAGAAGGGCATCTCAGGGGAGTTGAGTACAGAAAGGCATTTGCTCTGAAACTTTCCCAATGTCCTCTTGCCTATTCTTGAATGCTTGGAAGTTAATTGTCACCGCCAGAAGCGGTAGTAGTTGACTTCCTCATTTTTTCGGCAATAGTTCAGTGAGTCGGCAAGAATCTGGAACCGGTTCTATCTGTCAAAAAGGTAATGCCGTTTTCTGACCGTGAAGGTGAGATAATAAAAGTCTGAGGTAAGTTCCTTTGTATTATTATCAGGCCATAAGTCTTCAAAAGGAATATTTGCGTCAGAAGCACCACCAAAAATTTTAATAATAATTTATCATGCTTACCCATTTTACCGATATTTTATCAGAAACTTGAAGGCGGTGGTTATATTCATAAAATGGAGTAAAAATATTCCTGATAAACATCGCCTATTACATGTTTTCCTTTTTAATCTCTTCAATCCCAACTGTGCCAATTGACTTTAGAACCCTTCGCCAATCTGTCATTGCGAACACCTAAAAGGTCTGAAGCAATTCTCTCTTCTAAATGTTGAGATTGCTTTCCGCCCCGGCGGATCCGCTGAGAAGGACGCTTCACTCGCAATGACAACTTCTAAGAGCAAATTTGGTTGATTCATCCATTTGACAAACCTTTTTCCTTTCTTTTATGATTTTTTCTCTCAGGAGGTTCTATGTATTTCCAAGACATTATAATAAAGCTGCAGCAGTTCTGGTCAGACAAGGGATGTATTCTTCTCCAGCCATACGATATGGAAGTCGGGGCTGGAACATTCCACCCCGCCACCTTCTTCAGGGTGCTGGGTCCAGAACCGTGGAAAGTGGCATATGTTGAACCGTCACGAAGGCCTACTGACGGAAGATACGGGGAAAATCCGAACAGACTTCAGCACTACTATCAGTATCAGGTTATTCTCAAACCATCCCCAAGGGACAGTCAGGAGGTCTATCTCGAAAGCCTTTCCTTCCTGGGGATAGATCCGCTGAAACATGACATCAGGTTTGCCGAGGACGACTGGGAATCACCCACTCTTGGCGCATGGGGTCTTGGCTGGGAAGTCTGGCTTGACGGGATGGAGATCACCCAGTTTACCTATTTTCAGCAGGTAGGCGGGATTGATCTGAAACCTGTTTCACTTGAATTGACTTACGGACTTGAGAGAATTGCAATGTATTTACAGGAAGTGGATAACGTGTTTAACCTGCAGTGGTGTAAAGGAGTTTCCTATGGTGAAATCCATCATATGGATGAGGTGGAGTTTTCAAAATTTAATTTCGATTATGCTGACACCGACTTGCTGATGAGGCAGTTCGATGCC
>JAGSYM010000062.1 GCA_018262395.1 Nitrospirota bacterium
CTTCCCAAGGCACGGGTGAGTGATTCCACAGACGTTGTACCGGTCAGCAGTTTGGCCCCAGCTATCATGAACAAAATTCTCGCTGTTTTGACTGATGCATCAGTCAAACCCTCGGCAGTGAAAATCAATGGACCCGCCGTAAAGATAACTTTCCCGTGACGGAATAGGAGATTGCTGAAAAATGTGAACGTGAGAAATATGCTGATCGGAATCCACCCTTTTTTCAGAATTCTCAAAGGTATCATGAAAAGAAGAAGAAAGATTACCGCAAACATAATGCTATAGAAAACAGGGTTAGCGATAAAAAAAAGGCTGGTAACAAATACTCCGTAAAGGATAATTTTCAGCTCAGCGGGCAACAGATTACCTGTAAAATGACGGATGATCTCTGAATTCAGCAATCTTCTGGATTGCTGGAGCTGAAGTGAGATACGTATTGAGGCCTTTCGCAATTCCCTTTGCAATCTCGGTTCGATGCGCGTCATTCGATAGTAACCGTTCCTCTTCTGGATTACTGATAAAAGAGACCTCCACGAGAACCGAAGGCATCTTCGCACCAAAAAGAACGTAAAAAAGGGCCTGTTTCACACCTAGGTTTAAAATGTTTTTCGTACCGCTGTCAAGGTTAGATATCAGGGATCTCTGTATATAGTTCGCCAGTTTTATGGATTCATCCCGCTTGTTTTCCCGCACAAGATCACTCTTGATAACATCGACTATATCCATCTGTCTCTGCATCGCTCTCATCTTCTTTAAGGAAATTGCGTTCTCCCGGGCAGCAACCCTCATCGCTTCCTCATCATCAGTCCAGTTCAGCAAGTACGTCTCAATCCCCTTTGCATCCCGTCTTGGGCTGGCATTTGCATGGATAGAAACAAAGAGATCTGCATTCTTCCTGTTAGCCATAGCTGTGCGCTCCTCGAGGGGAATAAATACGTCACGTTCTCTTGTCAGGAACACCTCATTGAGTGGATCCTCCATGAGAACCTTTTTCAGTTTCAGGGCTATATCGAGAACAACATCCTTCTCATAGAGATTTTTCTGTCCGACAGCGCCGGGGTCATGTCCTCCGTGTCCCGGATCAAGGACAATCCTCCTCTTCACAACATTCATGTCCGGTTTATCAACAGGTCCAGATTTTCCATATACATCAATAATCAACCGTGCAGGGTCATCAAAGATAAATGTCTGATACTCTGATATCTCATCAAGGTCAAGAACAACCCTCACGGTTGTCTTGTTAAACTGGCTGGCTCTTACTGTTTTTAAAATCCCGTCGCCTATGGGGATGCTGGTATTGATTTCTTTTGATATGAGCGCATTTTTTACGTCAAAATAGAGCCTGTCAGGATTTGACAGACGGTTTTTCGAAAATTCAACGCTGTTTGTCAGATCAACGACCACCCGCGTGTAATTTGCTGATGACCAGAACCGGATGTCCTTTACTTCAACGCTGGAGGCTTCTGCAAACAAAGGGGAAAGGATAACCAGCAAAAAAAATAGACAGGGGAATATTTTCCTGCTGCCCGATGCGAGGTTAAAAAAAAACAATGGTTGTTCTCCAAACCTCATCTCACCATGCTAAACAGAAAGAACAGCGCTTATTTCTGGTATTGCTTTTTTCAGATTTGCCTCAACCCAGTTTTTCAAGGTAAGTGTCGACATTGGACATGACCCGCAAGCGCCTTTTAATTTAACATAGACGACACTGTCTTTAATCTCAACCAACTCGATGTCACCGCCGTCCCGTCTGAGCCCCATTCTGACCTGTTCAAGTACCTTCTCCACATCTTCTTTCAGCATACACCCTCCATTTTTTTTACTTAATAATAAAAAAAACCCATTATTTATTCAAGTTTTTAAAAGTATACCACGTGAAAGACCTCATGAAACGGTTGTCAATCTCACCGACAATCCATTAAAATGACTTCTCATGAGATCATCGTTTGCGCTTGTCGAGATCTACACGCCTGGAGTTTTTGCGATATGAATCAACTTCAACAGAAAATCATAGAACGGATCAGAGCAGAAGGTCCTCTTCCGTTTGAAACCTTCATGGAGATGGTGCTCTATGAACCGGGTATCGGATATTATGCTTCAAACACTATTGAGATCGGAAAGGCCGGGGATTTTTACACCAGCCAGCACGTCCATCCCGCCTTCGGCACCATCATAGCCAAACAGCTTATAGAGATGTGGGAGGCTATGGGAAGACCGTCAAACTTTTATGCAATTGAGCCGGGCGCCGGGGCTGGTCTCATGTGTCTGGACATCCTGCAATATCTTCAGAATGAACCGATTTTTCCTTCTCTCACCTATCTGATCGTGGAGACAAATAATTCTGTGGTTTTGAAACAAGAAAATATACTCAAAAAATATGCAGATAAAGTCAGATGGACATCTTCACTACGGGCAGCCGGGAACAGAAAGGGCTGCATTCTCTCTAATGAACTCCTCGATGCCTTCCCTGTTCATCTTATAGAAATGGATAAAGAACTCAAGGAGGTATATGTCGATCTTAAAAAAAATGGTCATCCCCCCTCACCCCCCTTTAGAAAAGCGGGGTCGGAGGGATTTTTAGAAAAAGGTAGAAAGGTGGATTTTTTGCAAATTCCCTTTGAAGAAATGAAAGGAGCTCCCAGCACAGATGCCATAGTTGATTACCTGCATGAATTTTCCATTCAACTCCCGGCAGGATATCGAACCGAGATTAATCTCAGGATTAAGGACTGGTTACAATCAGCCGCTGATGTTCTGTCAGAGGGATTCATCCTTACCATTGATTACGGCTATCCCTCTCAGGAATATTACAGTGAGGAGAGGAACAGAGGCACCTTGCTCTGCTACTACAGACATCAGGTACATGAAGACCCCTACACGAATATCGGTTATCAGGACATAACTGCCCATGTCAATTTCTCTTCGGTAAAGAAATGGGGGGAGTTATTCGGATTCAGGACTCTTGGATTCTGCCGGCAGGGGACCTACCTCATATCCCTTGGAATTGATGGAATAATCAAGAAACTCTATACTGACTCCCCGGATTATCTCTTCGAAGTCGCACGAATCAAGAGATTGATTTTTCCCGGGACACTCGGTGAAACGCATAAAGTCATGGTGCAGTATAAGGGGAAAGGGAATCCTCAGTTACAGGGCTTTTCAATGAAAAATCAGGCAGAGAAGTTATAGATAATCATTCAGTTTCCGGATACTTTTCATAACGTCTTCAGGTGCATGCCCTTCAATGGTACAGATCAGGCTTTTATCCTTCAGTAATAAAAAGAGCTCATCAAAATTGAACGTTCCGTCCCCAATTGCCTTATGGTCATCAGCAGTCCTGCTGTTATCATGGAGATGCAGTTCCAGGATGTAAGGCTTCAGCTGCCCAATCCATTCATCGAGAGGAATTCTGGAGAACAGATTAAAATGACCGCTATCAAAACATATCCCAAAATGATCGGATCCCATTTCTTCCATCAGCAATCTCAAATTTGTTGGCTCGTCTTCAAATACATTCTCAATGGCAATCTTAATATGGCTGTCAACCGCCTTTCTTGCGAGAACCTTCCACGTCTTCAGACTTTTTTCGAGCCAGACATCGAACTTCAGCGCATATTTCCACTTCTCATATCCTGAATGAAAAACAATTGATGTAACCTCGAGCAGTTCAGCGATATCAAATATCTGGAAGAACCGCTCCATAGTAACTCCCCGGACCTTTGGATCAACTGCACCTGGCGATAAATCCATAAAAGGTGCATGAATGCTCAGAGTTGGCATATAGTCGAGAGTATTTTTCAGATGAAGGATATCGGTACTCCTGATGCTGTGAAGGACTGCTGAAGGAAAATACAGTTCAAGGTTGAGTCTGTGTTTCTTTATGAAATCAAGGTACTGCCCTATTCTGTCATAGGGAACATGGACGTGAGGGTTGACCATCAGTTTTTGGCTGCCGACGAAGCGTCCGTTACTGTCTTCGTCTCTGCTTTGCTCTCTATCTTTGCATCGGCAGGCCGATCAAATTCCAGAGCCTTTTTTCTCTCCGGTGAAGCATAATCGGTTACATACCAGCCCGTACCTTTCAGAATGAATGATGTCTGTGATATCAATTTATGCAACTGACCGCCGCAATACGGGCAGATGCTAATGGGTTCATCAGTGACTTTCTGAATTACCTCACACTGTTTGCCACAATCTTGACAAGCATACTCATAAATCGGCATGTTCAGTTAACCTCCCGCAGGACTCAATTTATTATATAAGTATATCACACCTTCTATGAATCGACAGGGATAAGCTTTCTCATACAGGGCGGCATAATGAATAATTTCCCATGAATTTGAGGCGTATAATACGAGAGGTTATCAATCCCTCTCTGTCGCAATCTCTTTTCAATCAACAGAGAAGATATTGCCTTCGGACTGAGCTGAAAGGAACCCGTTGCATAGGACCAGAGAGATCCAAAGCTCGGAATATACTCATAGTATACATCTACTTTTGGAAACACCCTGGACAGTTTACGGATGATTCCGTGCGAATAATTTTCATGGGGAACAGGGTAAAGTGCAGTTGCATGCGTGACAAAAATGCCGTGCGGCATGAGAACATTCTTTATGAGTGAATAAAATTCTTCCGTATAGATCATGGCGGCTGGTCCTTGATCTTCAGGATCGCTGATGTCGGTAATGATAACATCAAACCGGTTTTTGATCTTCTTCAGATACCTGAACGCGTCATCATAAATCAATTCAACCCTCCGGTCGCGGAATGATTCCTGATGCCATTTTTTGAGATATCTCTTGCAAATCTGAACAAATTCTCTGTCAATGTCAATCATGATTGCCTTTTTGACAGTCGGGTGCCTGAGTACTTCCCGGAGAGTCGCTCCTTCGCCCGCTCCGAGTATCAGGATATTTTCAGGATCTGGATGCGTTATCATAACCGGGTGGACAAGGGTCTCGTGGTAGATGACTTCATCTGATTCTGAAGACTGGATTTTTCCGTCAAGAATTACTAAACGGCCATATTCGTAGGTATCCAGAATGTCGACAGTCTGAAATGCTGTTCTGGCTGATTTAACATGCTTTTTTACCCGATGGTAAATCCAGCGGTCACTGCTATCCTTGTCGATGAACCAGGTATCGGTCTTCTTCTTACTTGTTAATGTTCTCAACCTTGTTCGTCACCATTCCAGTTCCCTTTTCATCAACCTCTCGTACAATCCCCTGGGCATGAATGACTGCTGATGGACCTCATGACTGTAATACTTTGCCTTTATTTTGCCCTTATTTCGTATCTCGCGGGGAGACTCGCCTTTCGAGGCCACCGCAAAAGCCCACCAGTTGCCCGGGTATGTCGCAATTGCAGCGGTATAAAGGTCTACCAGCGGGAAAATGTTTTTCAGTGCCTCCTGGATTTCGATAACCATATCCTTGTGAAAATGAAGCGACTCTGTATGGGTGACAAACATACCATGATTCGTGAGGCAGTTCCTGACTGAAGTGAAGAACTCCGGTGTAAAAAGACTTCTGGCAAAGCCGATGATATCCGTAGAATCAATAATAACAGCATCTATGTCGGCAGTCTTTCGCTTTGCGACAAAATCTGCTCCATCCATAATCTTGATTTCAACACGGGGATCATCCACTCCCGAGGATACAGACGGGAAAAACCTCCTGGAGATATTAATCACTTCTTCATCGATTTCCACGAAATAGACTTTTTCGATGGTCTTGTGTTTGAGAACCTCTCTCACAACCCCACCGTCACCACCGCCGATAACAATGACTTTCTTCGGATTTGGATGCGCATGCATAGCGATATGGGTCAGCATTTCATGGTAGAAAAATTCATCCCGTTCGGTTATCTGGACAACTTCATCCAGGATCAGCATCTTTCCATAATAGGGATTTCTAAAAACCATAATATCCTGAAACGCGCTCTTTCCCTTATAGAGAATCTCTTCAACATCATACAGGTATTCCACCGGCGCATAGGGAGCACGTTCGGTAAATTTAATCATGGTTCGTCCTTTCTTTAAATAAGAATTGTTCTTGGTATCGAAAATCCATTGAATTCAGAAGCATAGGATACGGTATACGCACCACTCGACAGAATAAGCACGATACTGCCGATCTTTGGTTCCGGCAGGGTAACATTTTTATCAATGACATCAAAGCTGTCGCAGCTCGGTCCGGCTACCGTCCACTGTTTCCTGTGTCTCGTCTGTCTATAACTCTCCACAAGATAACTGTATTTGATTCCGCCAACACTCTCCATAAGGCCATTGAAGACTCCGACGTCAAGATACACCCAATCTTGATCTTCCCTTTTGGCCTTCCCGATTACCGTGGTGACAAAAATTCCTGCGTCTCCCACAACAGCCCTGCCAGGCTCAATCTGGATTTCTATATCTCTTGGGAATCTTTCAAAAATAAGACTGTTAATATTTTTTTCTATTGCTTCAATGCCGATAACATTCTTGGTATAGCGTATCGGGTACCCGCCGCCAATATTCAGCAGGTTCAGTCTGATTCCCTTCTTCCTTGCAAGATCCCACAGCATCTTTGCCTTATCAAGAGCTATGTTCCAGTTATAGATATTC
>JAGSYM010000340.1 GCA_018262395.1 Nitrospirota bacterium
ATTTACGAATGAAGTGGTATCGGCAATACGACATCAAAAGATGGGTGAACTAAAGGAGAAATACCGGAATATTGACCTTCTGCTGCTTGATGACATTCATTTCATAGCGAACAAGACCCAGACACAGGAGGAATTTTTTCATACCTTCAACACCATATATGAGAGACAGAAGCAGATTGTGATCTCGAGCGACAGGCCGCCGAAAGAAATCGGAGATGTCACCGACAGGCTCAGGTCAAGGTTCAGCATGGGGCTTATCGCAGATATCCAGCCGCCGGAACTCGAGACAAAGGTTGCGATAGTGCAGAGAAAAGCAGAAATGGAAAAAATCCTTGTACCCGAAGATGTTGCGTATTATCTTGCTTCAAGAGTCAAGTCGAATATCCGTGAACTGGAGGGATGCCTCATCCGGCTGGGTGCCCAGTCGTCCCTGACGGGGAGACCGATTAATAAGGATATGGCGAAAACCATCCTGCAGGATCTCATTGAGGACGATGAAAAACCGGTAACGACAGAGCAGATCCAGAAAACGGTAGCTGAACATTTTGCCCTTAAGGTGTCGGATATGAAGGCGAAGAAGAGGACGAAAGAGGTTGCTCTTCCCCGGCAGATTGCGATGTACCTGAGCAAGCAGCTCACGAATCTCTCCCTGAGTGATATAGGCAAGAACTTTGGCGGTAAAGATCACGCTACGGTTATTTATGCCTGCAAACAGATAGAGGAGAAAAGGGTAAAGGACGAAGCCTTCAACAGGATGATAGAAAATCTTATACGGAAGATAAAGGGATGAAGAACAGTTCACGACTTCAGAGGAGGAGCTAAGATGAAAGCACGTGTTTCAAAAGACGAGCTGCTGGACAAGCTCGCGAATATCCAGAACATTGTAGAGAAGAAAAACACCATGCCTATCCTGAGCCATTTTCTGCTCAATGCGGGAAAGAAGGGTTCGTCTATCATAGCAACAGATATTGAGACGGCTCTCAGGGAGCCCATTGATGTTGCGGTCGAAAAGGAAGGAAAAATCTGCATTCCTGCACGGAAAATGTTCGAGATCGTGAGAGAAGTGGATGGTGAATTGTCTTTTGAGACTGTTGATGAACAATGGCTCAAAGTCAGATCCGGGGCAAGCGAGTTCAAACTTGCCTGTCTTCCGCATGCTGATTTTCCTGCATGGCCCTCCTCCCTGGGAGGCGGAGATGTTGAAGAACTGACTATTGATGCTCCGGTGCTCTTGGAGATGATAGAAAAGACAATATATTCTGCCGGAGAAAGTGATACCAGGTATACGTTGAATGGACTGTTGTTCCATCCGAAGCCGGAGAACAAGTCGTTCACCATTGTAGGGACGGATGGTCACCGGCTTGCAATAATCCTCAGGCAGATTGACAGTAAGGTAAAAGAAGAAAAAAAGATCATTGTTCCGAGAAAAGCGGTCTCAGAACTGAGGCGTTTTCTGCCGGCTGAAACCGGGGAAGGCGAAGAGCAACCGGTTAAAATATCGATCGGAGAAAAGCACCTGCTTTTTACCATAGGCACTATTCAGTTTCTTACGAGACTTATCGAGGGTTCATACCCGAACTATGAAAATGTTATCCCGCAGTCGAATGAGAAAAAGATGTCAATCGGACGGGATGTCTTTACCAAAGTGCTCCGCAGGGTATCAGTCATGTCAAAGGAGAGGGCAAGCGCGGTCAGATTTGACCTCGAAAATAATAAGATGACAATCTTTTCCTCGAGCCCTGATCTGGGGGAAGCAAAGGAAGAGGTTCCCGTAGATTATGCCGGGGATAGCGTTACCCTCGGGTTTAATGCACGGTATGTCCTTGATGTCCTGAATGCGATGACAACAGATAAGGTTGTCCTTGAGATGCAGGACCCGCTGAGTCCGGTGCTCGTGAAAGAGGACGGGAACGAGGACTACAAGTGCGTGATCATGCCGATGGAACGAAAAGAATAACAACAACAACGAATCATACACAGCCGAGGATATAAAGGTATTAAAAGGCCTCGATGCTGTGCGGAAGCGGCCTGCAATGTATATCGGCTCAACAGGGTTAGAAGGTCTCCACCACCTTGTCTATGAAGTGGTTGATAACAGTGTTGATGAAAGCCTTGCAGGTCATTGCAAAAATGTTGAAGTGATTATTCATCTTGACGGCAGTTGCACGGTCATTGATGACGGTCGTGGCATACCCACAGAAATACACCGTGAAGAAGGGCGCTCCGCAGCAGAGGTTGTGCTCACCGAATTACATGCCGGCGGGAAGTTTGAGTCGAAGGCATACAGGATATCGGGAGGGTTGCACGGTGTCGGAGTTTCGGTCGTCAATGCCCTTTCAGAGTGGCTTGATATGGAGATAAAGCAGAATGGACATGTTTTCCAGCAGCATTATGACAGGGGTGTCCCGGCAGCTCCGCTCACGATTGTCGGAAAGACAAAGGGAAGAGGAACAAAGATCACCTTTAAACCGGATTCCGAGGTATTCGAAATTCTTGATTTCAGCTGGGATATCCTTTCGCAACGATTGAGAGAGCTCGCATTCCTGAACAGGGGGCTGAAGATAACCCTGTCTGATGAACGGTCAGAAAAAAAGCAGGAATTCCATTACAGCGGTGGCATCGTCTCGTTTGTGGAGCATCTCAATAAAAACAAGACCCCGGTTCATCCCAAACCGATTTATATTTCCGGTGAAAAAGAGGACATTATTGTTGAAATAGCCCTTCAGTATAATGATGGCTATTCCGAGACAATCTACACATTTGCGAATAACATCAATACCAAGGAGGGAGGAACACATCTCATTGGATTCAAATCAGCGCTTACCAGAACGGTCAACAGTTATGCATCTTCCTCAGGACTCATGAAAGACAGCAAAGAAGGTCTTTCCGGTGATGACATACGGGAAGGTCTTACCGCCATTATAAACGTCAAACTCATGAACCCCCAATTTGAGGGGCAGACGAAGATGAAGCTGGGGAACAGCGAAATAAAAGGTATTGTGGAATCCATTGTGAATGACACCCTCGGAACCTATTTCGAAGAGAATCCGTCAGTGGCACGCAAGATTGTTGAGAAGGCGATACAGGCATCGCGGGCACGTGAAGCAGCGCGGAAGGCAAAGGAACTTACGAGAAGGAAAGGGGCGCTTGAGGATACAGGACTCCCGGGGAAACTTGCAGACTGTTCAGAAAAAGACCCGGCTCTCAGCGAGGTGTTCATTGTCGAGGGAGATTCTGCCGGCGGTTCTGCAAAGCAGGGCAGGGACAGGCGTATTCAGGCCATTCTGCCGCTTCGGGGAAAGATCTTGAATGTCGAGAAGGCCCGTTTCGATAAAATGCTCAGCTCGGAGGAGATAAAGATTCTCATAACAGCCCTTGGCACAGGCATAGGCCATGAGGACTTTGACATAACCAAAATCCGTTATCACAAGGTTATCTTAATGACCGATGCCGATGTTGACGGTGCGCATATCAGAACACTGCTCTTAACATTTTTCTACAGGCAGATGCCCCAGGTTATCGAAAACGGGTATCTCTATATTGCCCAGCCACCACTCTTTAAGGTGAAAAAAGGCAGAACAGAAAAATATATTCAGAATGAATCAGAAATGCTGAACATGCTCTTTGAGCTTGCATCAGACGATATCGAAATGAATATCAAGGGGCAGCAGGTAAAGGGCAAGGCACTTATCACGCATTTCAAGCGGCTTTACCGGTTTGAACGGTTAACGGAATGGTTTGAAAGAAGAAGGAAAGACCCGGACCTCCTGCTCTTTATCCTCTCATCCGGAATGAACAAGCAGACCCTGAAAGACAAAAAAAGCCTGGAAGAACTTCTCAACAGGATGCGGGAGAAGGATCCGAACGTGCAAATCGGGGACATCCAGCTTGATGAAGAACATCAGACATACGGTGTTGAGATCAGAAGGCAGCACTATAAACTGAATCTCGACACAAACTTTCTCAC
>JAGSYM010000341.1 GCA_018262395.1 Nitrospirota bacterium
ATACCTGCAACCTGTTGTTCTCCGGAGATTAAGCCTATAAACCTTCTCGAAACAGGAAGGCTCATTGGATATTCCGATGAAGAACTGAAGATCGGACTTGGCGAGGCAAATCTTGGCCTTGGATGTGGGAACCCTCTCGCAATAGCAGAACTGAGGGAAGGAGAGACTGTTCTCGACCTTGGGAGCGGTGCTGGGTTTGATGCCTTCCTTTCAGCGATGAAAGTGGGAAAGAATGGACGCGTGATTGGCGTGGATATGACTCCGGAAATGGTAGCAAAGGCAAAGGACAACGCAATAAAACATGGAGCAGAAAATGTTGAGTTCAGGCACGGAGACATTGAGCAGCTGCCAGTTGATGACAATTCTGTTGATGTGATCATTTCCAATTGTGTTATTAATCTCTCTCCAAATAAACAGGCGGTCTTTCAGGAGGCATTCAGGGTATTGAAGACGGGAGGGAGGCTTGCTATCTCGGATATCCTGAAAAAGGGAGAATTCTCCGAATCTATAAAACAGAATGAAAAGGCTTACAGCGGCTGAATCACTGGCGCAGTTCCCGTGGAGGAACTGAAAGGGATGCTCCAGACAGCCGGATTTACCAATATTACAATCAAGGATAAGGAACAGAGTGATGAAATAATCAAAGGATGGAATTTCGGTGAGGGCGTCGAGACCATGGTTTTTTCAGCATACGTGCAGGCAAAAAAACCGTAACTTTCAAGTCTAAAAAAATCCGTGAATCTTTGCCGTGTGCATTTGACAAGGATCACTACAAAAGATAACGGTTTTCTGACACAGCATGGTATAATATCGCGTAAGTCCTTGATTTGCGGGCGTAACTCAGCGGTAGAGTGTCAGCTTCCCAAGCTGAAGGTCGCGGGTTCGAATCCCGTCGCCCGCTCCAATAAAATCAATGAGTTACAGCGTAGCATACTGAAGCTCGGAAGGTTTTTCTAACGGTTTTCTAACGGATTCCAAAAGTTCAACCTGTTTTCTGCTAAAAATCGGCATTAACGATAGATGAAAATGTGGTCACATCGAATGCGTTCCTTCCTTGAACAAACGACCAGTCATAACATATGAAAGGATCTCCTGCGACACCAGTAAAGGAAATATAGAATGTCCTATTTTAGGATTTGAAGTGATTGTAATATTCAAAACATCACTATTAAACGAATAATCAGCTGTCATATTCCATGTTTTGCCAGTGGTCTGCTAAGGCAATGATGTAGCACAAGCCGTATTACTGAAACCAGACTCATTTCTTGCAGCGTCGTAAGCTGTCACTTTCCAACAGTATTGGGTATTGGGAGTTAATCCCTCATAATAGGTTGATGTACCATTTTCCGATGCGAGATAGGTTCCATCCCCAAGATAAACTATGTATCCGGTTACTCCAACATTATCACTGGAGGCAGTCCAAGAAAGATTAATCCGTCTCGAAGAAGCTGTTGTTGCTGTCAGTAATGGAATACTTGGAGCAATTGCGTCCACAGGGAGAGTTCTCGCACACGCCTGATTACTGTGAGCTGACTCATTTCCTGCACCGTCGTAAGCGGTGATGGTATAGCAGTACAGAGTGTTTGGAATTAAGCGATCAAAATATGTTGAAGTTCCATGAAGAGAACGAAGATGTGATCCATTTGAGTTATAAATTTTGTATCCTACAACTTCCTCATTATCTGTGCAAGCAGTCCAAGAGAGGTCAATCTGACTTGAAGAAACGGCTGTTGCCGTCACTGTTGATTCAGTTGGTGACTCTGAGTCTCGTGTAATAGCCAGATAAACATAACAGTTCCCGTTACTTGTCAATTTGTATTGGAAATTTGCTTTCCCTTCAATAAAACTGTCTTTAGGTATCGCAATTGGAATCAGATGAGATTTGTTTTCCAATGACGCATCATGAAAAAAATAACCGTTATGCTTCATTGAAGTCTTATAATTTTTTAAATCAACAGTAGGCAGGGTAACCATTAAATTCCAGGTCATCTTTTTTGACTTGGTGTATGTATATGTGCTTTTAAAATAAACCAACTCTCCTGCATTTGCTGAATAGATAGGATTGCCCTCTTCATCAACAATTCGACATTCCATTGCATCAAGATTGGAGATAAAAAGGGTTAAACATACCACCACAGCTATGAATACTATTTCCCTGTACACGACACGTCCCCCTTGGAATGCTTTGAAATACTTACAACCTAATTATAGATATTTTGTCATATCTGTCAATACCCGTTGCATGAGCAGGAAGGCTATAAGGGAGTATTTCAGGGCGATATATGGGCGATATCTGAAGGCATCAAAGAAATTAAAGCACATAATCTTGGAGGAGTTTTGTTCCAACACCGGATACAATCGGAAATATGCCATCCGGAAATTAAATGGTCCAGCGCCGGTGAAGCCCGACAGTATACACCGGCGTCGCAGGAAACATACCTATGGCTCAGAGGTTTTATCGATCTTGGCATCTGTATGGGAGGCAGCGGGATATCCCTGTTCAGTAAGGCTAAGAGTCTTAATAAGACTATGGATGCCATGGATACGGAAAAGGTTCCGAGTAAATCAGCAGATAGAAAAGCAGTTGCTGTCGATCAGCGCAAGGCAGATAGACCGCAGACTCAAAAACAGAAAGGTACAAATAGGCAAACGCATTTACGGCCGTACCAAACCCGGGACTCTGTTGAAACATCACATTCCAATAAAGACCGACAACTGGGATATAAAGACGCCGGGATGGACAGAAGTGGACACCGTGTCACATTCTGGGAACAATGCAGAGGGAAAGTTTGCTTATACAATAAATCAAACGGACATTCTTACAACCTGGGTAGAGAGCCGGGCCGTGTTGGGCAAGGCAGAAGATGTCATGGTAGAAGGTCTTGATGAAATGGCCCATGCGTTACCATTTGATCTCAAGGGGCTGGACTCTGACAACGGTTCGGAGTTTGTGAACTGGCATCTATGGCGCTA
>JAGSYM010000063.1 GCA_018262395.1 Nitrospirota bacterium
GCGTCGGCAAGATAATTTTTTCTGACAAGCTGAAAGTGGTCACCCTGGATAAAAACAGGGCCCGCATATCCTTCTCTCACAGCCGCGGCAAGAACGACCGTTGCGTATTCGATCGGCCTCTGTTTTGTATAACCAATCTCAGAGCGTGCTATTTCGAATATGAACGGTCCGACATTCATCTCCATCGCTTTTCTGAAAATGGCCCGTGCAACATCATAGGTGAGCCCCCGAATGTTGATCGCAGGTACAGTAAACCCGGGATATGATCTGCCCATCTCTTCATAGAGGGATTGAATAGATGAAGGGATTGCACCTGCTGCCTTTGCGATTTCCTTAATAAGCAGTAAGAGAGCAGTCTTCTTTTCGCCCTCTGAGAACACAGCCTCATAAATGAGATTGTCCATCATGTTCCTCAGTCTGTCCCGATCCCTGATTTCTACAGCACCTTTTTTGACAGTAATGACATTTTGTAAGTCCATGGTATTTAACCCTCCCATTCAAAAAACTCTATTGAATATCCCACCAGTAATTTTAGCAATATTTCGATGCATATTCTACGTTTTTTTCAGCGGTTCCTGTGCGTCAATGGAAATCACTTAACAACCGACTTTGGGATATAGAGAGTAAGTAATGAAATGGTATCGATGCTTTGGCCCTCAGCACTGGTGGCCGGGTGATACGCCGTTCGAAATAGCGGTAGGCGCAATTCTGACGCAGAATACCAACTGGGGCAATGTTGAAAAGGCTATACAAAATCTGAAACAACACGGACTTCTCTCATCTCACGGAATTCATGGATTATCTATCAGAGAACTTGCTTCGCTCATCAAGCCTGCCGGTTACTTTAATGTGAAGGCCAAGAGGCTGAGGTCTTTTCTTGATTTTCTCATGAATGAGTACCACGGAAGGGTGGAGAACATGGCACGGGAAGATGTGACTCAACTCAGGGCAAAGCTTCTCCGGATTCATGGTATAGGACCGGAAACAGCAGATTCTATTCTCCTGTACGCGCTTGAGAAGCCCATCTTTGTTATTGATGCGTATACGAAAAGAGTTCTTTCAAGGCATGGGATTATGGCGTCTGAAAGATCATATGCTGAATTCCAGGAACTCTTTCATGCTTCTCTGAAAAGGGAGGTGCATCTCTATAATGAATACCATGCGCTTTT
Organism: Nitrospirota bacterium; assembly: GCA_018262395.1. The sequence goes on from JAGSYM010000063.1 coordinate 1,170, forward strand.
TGTCCGTGTGGGGAAGACATTTTGCAGGAGGACAAAACCCCTCTGTGACAGGTGTCCCCTGCATGACATGCTGTCGCCAGTTTATTTAAAGGCTGCTCGATTATTGTAGACCTAAATCCAGCTATAACCAAAGCGAGTGGTTGATTTGCATGTCATTGCGAGCACCTGAAAGGTGCGTGGCAATCTCCTCGAAAAAGGCGAGATTGCTTCGTTTCACTCGCAATGACAATCCTTATTATGGATTTTGGATAAAATAACACTATGAACACATTCAGACTTGTTACTTCCTTTTCCCCGAAGGGCGATCAGCCGCAGGCAATTAAAGAACTTACAGAGGGGCTGAAGCACGGGAACAAACACCAGGTTCTTTTAGGCGTCACCGGGTCCGGCAAGACATTTACCATCGCAAATGTGATCGCACATATGAACAGGCCTGCTCTGGTGATTGCCCATAACAAAACTCTTGCCGCACAGCTTTACGGAGAATTCAGGGAGCTCTTCCCTGAAAATGCGGTTGAGTTCTTTGTCAGTTACTACGACTATTATCAGCCTGAAGCGTATATCCCGACAACAGATACTTATATAGAAAAAGATTCTTTGATCAATGATGATATCGACCGGATGCGGCATTCAGCGACACGGGCTGTTCTCGAAAGACGGGATACAATAGTGGTCGCTTCTGTGTCCTGTATATATGGTATTGGTTCACCCCGGGACTACATGGATATGCATCTTGTCATCGAGGAGGGGATGCATGCAGAGCGCGACGGAATCCTCAGGAGATTGATTGAAATGCATTACACCCGTTCAGAAACGGAATTTAAGCGCGGTGCTGTTCGGGTAAGAGGCGATATTGTTGAGGTATTTCCATCTTTTTCGCTCGATAAGGGTGTCCGCATGGAATTTTTCGGGGATGATGTTGATGCGCTCTACGAATTTGATCCACTCACGGGAGAGAAGATAAGAAAGCTCAATAAAACTGCGATCTTTCCGAACAGCCACTGGATTACGCCGAGGGAAAGGCTTGAGCCTGCATTGCTGAATATCGAAAAAGAGATGAAGGAAATGCTTGAATACTTCCTGCGGGAGGGAAAACCGCTTGAGGCGCAAAGGATCGAGCAGCGGACCCGGTTTGATCTGGAAATGCTCAGGGAATTCGGGTACTGTCACGGAATCGAAAATTATTCGCGGCATCTCAGCGGGCGTGCACCAGGGGAACCACCGTATACGCTCATCGATTACTTTCCTGAAGACTTTCTGCTCGTGGTTGATGAGTCCCATGCAACAGTACCACAGATCGGCGGCATGTACGAGGGCGACCGGTCGCGAAAAAAGACGCTCGTTAACTTCGGCTTCAGGCTGCCCTCAGCACTCGATAACAGACCACTCACATTCAGTGAATTCGAACAGAGGGTCAATCAGGCAGTATACGTATCAGCAACTCCCGGACCCTATGAACTCAAAAAATCGGGGGGGAGAATCATCGAACAGATTATCAGGCCGACCGGCCTTATAGATCCGAAACTTGTGGTCCGTCCGGTTGCTGGACAGGTTGATGACCTCGTGGGAGAGATTCGTACGCGAGCGGAGAGGGGGGAGAGAATTCTCGTTACAACGCTGACGAAGAAGATGGCAGAAGATCTGACGGATTACTATGTAAACCTTGATGTGCGGACACGATATCTGCATTCCGATATTGATACGCTTGAACGGATAGAGATATTACGGGACCTCAGGCTCGGGAACTTTGATGTCCTTGTCGGAGTTAATCTGCTGCGGGAAGGACTTGACCTGCCTGAGGTTTCTTTGGTTGCGATCCTTGACGCAGACAAAGAAGGGTTTCTTCGTTCCGAGCGCTCGCTTATGCAGACAGCAGGACGTGCTGCACGGAATGTGAACGGAGAGGTCATCCTGTACGCAGATACCATAACCGGGTCGATGGAGAGGGCTTTGCAGGAGACAGAGCGGAGGAGGAAGATACAGGAGATCTATAACCGGGACATGGGAATAACGCCGGAGACGGTTAAGTCAAACATCAAGGACATCCTGAGCTCAATCTATGAGTCTGATTACTGGACAGTGCCTGCTGTCGCTGAAGAGAAGGCTGAATACGGATATGATGAAGAAGCACTGAAAAGAATTGAGACGGAGATGAAAGAAGCTGCAAGGAATCTTGAATTTGAACGTGCTGCAGCGTTGCGGGACAGGATGAAGGTGATACGGAGCAGGATGATAGAGGTCGGGATAAAAGCTTAATTGAAGTGTGTCCATGAATTCATATTTTGTTATTGTCCGGTCGGAGCGACTCTTCGCGGAGATCCGCATCGGACTTGACTCCCGTATCAAGTACGGGACAAGCTCCCAATCCATGGTTCGACAAGGTCACCATGACAATTTGTCACTCTGAGCCTGTCGAAGGGTGGATTCCCCGATCTCTCCAAAAGAACGGCGGGCAAGCAAGTCGGGGAATGACAGCTTGTGTAAGGCATACTTTAAGGACAGACTCTCAGTAAAGTTGAAGTGGTATAATTACGTTAGTGTTAATTTTTAGTCCATGGAGGGAACAATGATCGCTATCGCAGATAATTTAAATACACGAAATGGAGCATACATTGATGCACTCATCAGGAGAGACAAAAAGGCTCTCTCGGAAATTATTGCGCAAATCCAATCGTCCGGAGCTGATATGATCAACGTCCAGTGTTCACTCGACGGTACCGGAGATGAGGAGATGCTGCCTTGGGTCACTGAGATGCTCTCCGGTCGAACAGCAAGCTCTTTGTCACTTGATTCCAGAAATATCCGGGCGCTGGAGAAAACGATACCATTATGCAAAAAACCACCTCTTGTAAACTTTATTTCGAAGACCGAGCCTCAAAAGAAGGAAACCTTACTTGCTCTTGTCTCTGCGTCTGGTGCCTCTCTCGTTCTCAGAGCTTCGAGCGGAACAATCCCATCCTCACTGGAGGCAAAACTCCAGATCATCGAAGACCTGATCGAGATGGCTAACAACGCAGATATCCCTAACGAAAGACTTTTTGCTGATCCTTCCATTGTGCATATGAGCAGGGGAATGGGTCAAAAGCATCTCGTGAACTCACATGAATGCGTTCGTATACTCAAGGAACTTGTCGAACCTCCGGTCAATACTATTGCCTGGGTCTCGAACATCTCTCCCGGCTTGCCAAAGGCGGTCAGGAAACCCCTTGAAGCGACTTTTCTCACGTATTTAGCCGGCGCGGGACTTGACGCGGCTATGGTTGATGTCCTCGATGAGAATATCCGGAAGGCGATATATCTTATAAAATCTTTCAGGGATGAGATTATATTTTCGCAGGCTGATATAACGTAGTCTATTGACTCGATAAAAGTGCTCTGCAGAGTAAGATATTTTATTTTCGCTCATTCTCGGTCCCGATATGCATCGGGACCTCTGAGGTGCATTCTGTCTTCGACAGTCTTCAAATCCGCTCAAAAATCATATCTTACTCTGATCATGTGAATATCCGGGATCATTGGCATGCGGGTTCTTCTTGTAAATCCTAACAGATATATATCCCCTCCTGTCCCGCCGATCGGACTCGAATATCTTGCAGCATCGCTCGAGGCGCAGGGCCATGAGGTCGCAATCCTTGATCTCTGTTTTTCCGAAGATCAGTACTCAGATATTGATGGCGTTGTTCGCTCGTTTCAGCCGGACATGGCAGGGATAACGGTCAGGAATGTGGACTCTGTTCTCTTTCATACCAATGAATTTTTCCTGGACGAGATAAAGGAGATTGTTCTGTATCTGAAGCGTCAACATGGTCTGCATGTCCTCATCGGGGGAACAGGAGTTATCTCGAATCCTGAAGGGATTCTGAATTATCTGAATGCAGATTATGCCATATCAGGTCCTGCTGAGACCACGATCCATTCTGTCCTGAAAAAAATCGGGGATGGTTCTGCGCAAGGAAGGGTATTCCGGGGAATATGGTCGGGCAACGTTTCCTGTCCCAGAAAGTCACGCGTAATAGACTATAAAAAATATATAGATGCGGGCGGGGTGGGTGGATTCCAAACACATAAAGGATGCAGTTCATCCTGTGTCTACTGTCTCGAAGCGAACACGCCGGTCTCCTTTAAAAAAATTGAAGAGGTCATCGGTGAAATTAAAGACCTTGCCGACCTGGGAGTTGATCACCTCCACCTCTGTGACTCTGAATTCAATGAAAATAATGAATACGCAACGGAATTCTGTACTGTATTAAAAAAGGCAGGTCCGCGCATCCGGTGGGCCCTCTACATGAAGCCGGCATATTTCAGTAAATCGCTCTTCAGATTATTGCAAGACAGTGGCGTTTATCTGATTACGCTTTCTGTCGATTCCTGGAAAAAATGCCCTCTCTACTGGGAGGATTATGAAAAATTTGTTTTTGGTGCAAAGGCATATGGCATTCAAATAGCGGTTGATTTTCTGACCGGATTTCCCAAAGAAACCGAGAGTGATCTGCGTGAGTATTTTGATATCCTGAGGAGGCCGATTCCGGACAGCATCGGGGTAAATACGTATATCAGGCTCTATAGGGCTCTGAAAATTACTGAAATTATTTTTCATGATGCAGAATTGAAAAACAAACTTTTAGGTCATGCCGATGATTCCCTGCTCATAAAACCTGTTTTCTATAATCATATTGATACGATGAAACTCGAACAGTTGATAGACGGTGATCCGCTTTTCAGGATCGAAGGCATTGAAAAGGGAGTAAACTACGCGCGTGTGAGGGATTGAATCAGATTTCTCTTTTCTTCTTCCATAAAAGCATTCCGATCGAACAAGCAATTCCTGAGGAATCGATAAGCCAGTCATAGAATGAACCTGTCCGTGCAGGAATGAATGTCTGCAGGCATTCATCCAGTGCGCTATACCCCAATGAGATAAGTCCTGCATAGAGAATCCATGTGTACTGATAGGTTTTCCTGCTTCCCCGGAACCCCCGAAACAAGAGGAATGCAAGGAAGGCGTATTCCAGAAAATGACCTGTTTTGCGCAGGAGAATATGCAGGGTCTCAGATGTATGCTGGCTTGCATCCGGAAAAAACCATGTGATAAGGGGCATGATGAGAGAAGAGGTACTGTGTGATGTCAGCAGATCATTCATCGGGGAGATAAAAATCATATAGGCAACTGGAGGAAGCCAGTAGATAAAAGCGTTTCTGAGATTTATCATTGCTGCGTTATATGCGGTTATTGACAAATAATAGTGCGTATTCCAGCAGATACACTATCTGCTGTCTGTTTTATCAATGGTGTTTGTTAAACGATACGAACTGCTCGATTCTATTGGACATTCAAAGAGTACCCGGTAATCATGCTGATAAATACCAGTCGTATGTTATTCGTATCCCTTGCTCCAGGGTGATTCTTGGGAGCCATCCGAGGGATTTGATTTTTGCAACATCCAGGCGTTTTCGCAAAGTTCCGTCAGGTTTACATGTATCCCACTTGATCTCGCCTTCATACCCGACAATCTGTCTGACAAGCATTGCAAGATTGCTGATGGTGATATCTTCACCGGTTCCGATATTGATGAATTCTCCAATCAATGTGTGACCTTGCGGGACATGTGAAAGACGCGCGGTTGATCCGGCATCACAGTTTTTCATAAGGAAAACACATGCATCCGCGAGGTCGTCAACAAAAAGAAACTCCCGGTAGGGCTGTCCGGTACCCCAGAGTTTCACATAATCAGCCGTAATACCAAGCTTTTCCAAGTCTGCTGAAGCGCTGAAGTTAAATCCAATGGGGAATCTCGTCATGTCATTTTCCAGTTCATAATATTTTTTCTCTCTCAGGAGCCTGGCGAGGTGAAACTTTCTTATCAAAGCAGGCAGCACATGTGCAGTTTCCAAATTGAAATTGTCATGAATCCCGAATCTTTGCCACCGCATATGGTTCGTTTGTCGGCTCAAGGAGGCCTGTCAGGAGATATTCTTCTTTCAGAGGCTGTGGTGCAGATTTCGGATAAATACAGGAGGAGCCGAGGTTGAGGAGTTTTTTTATTCCATTGGTATATGCAGCATGTATGACATTCGCTGCAATCATGATGTTGTCATAAATGAATTCAGCCTTATACGTATTATTTGCGAGAATCCCGCCAACCTTTGCTGCCGCGAGAAAGACATAATCGGGTCTCTCCTCTGCAAAGAATCTCTCCGCATCACTCTGTCTTCTGAGATCAAGATCAGTACTTGTCTTTGTGAGGAGATCGGTGAATCCATGTTCCCTGAGCTTTCGCAGGATTGCTGAGCCGACGAGGCCGCGGTGCCCGGCAACATATATTCTGGAATCCTTTTGCATAATTTTAGTCTGGTTCATAAATTCTGTTACGTATACATTGGCGTGGCAGTAAAACTCTTCACGGAGCCTGTCCTGAGCGAAAGATTCTTCAGTCGCTGTGCTCCTTCAGAATGACGGTAAGCAAAGGGTTCAGCGTGACATGAGTTGTCATTCTGAGGCATAGCAGAAGAATCTATTATCTATTCCTTCGTTTCTCCTCTTCAGCACCGCTCCCGTATCTTTTCATGGAGAGAGAAATCATGTGTGGTGTAACTGAATCCTTTCTTGCGGCAAACATCAATCCCTTCACCAACAGGTTTCAGCCCTATCAGTTTGAAGTCATAATCGATCATAATTTTGATGAGTTCATCAAATGTCGTTCGCGGTTCCCAGCCGAGTATCTGTTTTGCCCTGGTTATGTCAGCCTGCAAAAAATCAACTTCGGTAGGCCGGAAATACTTCGGGTCTATCTCGATAATCGTATCGCCAACATTCAGGGCAGAGGTCAAGCCTGACTTAAGTGAGCGGATTTTCCCTTTTCTGTTAACGCCTTCGCCATCCCATTCAATGTCGATGCCGGCGTAATAAAAGGCCGTCTCGAGAAATTCCCTCACCGAATGGCTTTCACCGGTACCGATCACAAAATCAGCCGGTTTGTCCTGTTGCAGAATCAGCCACTGACACTCTACATACTCAGGCGCAAACCCCCAGTCTCTCTTTGATTCGAGATTTCCGAGGTAGAGCTTTTTCTGTTTCCCGGCTATCATATTTGCGATCGCCCTGGTAATTTTCCTGGTTACAAAGGTCTCGCCTCTCCGGGGGGATTCATGATTGAAAAGGATGCCGTTGCAGTTAAACAGGTTGTACCCTTCCCGGTAATTCACTGTCATCCAGTAAGCGTAAACCTTTGCGGCTGCATACGGACTGCGCGGACAAAAGGGTGTTGCCTCGTTCTGGGGCGGTATAGCAGCACCAAACATCTCGCTGCTGGATGCCTGATAAAATTTTGTCTTGATGCCGCTCCTTCTGACGGCCTCCAGGATTCTTGTTGTCCCCAAAGCAGTAACATCTCCGGTAAATTCAGGGAGATCAAAACTTACCCTTACATGGCTCTGTGCCCCGAGGTGGTAAATTTCATCCGGTTTGATGTTATAGATGATGTTTGTTAATTGGCCAGAATCTGTCAAATCACCGAATTGAAGGAAAAGTTTTGTACTCGGTATATGCGGGTCCTGATACAAATGGTCTATCCGGTGGGTATTGAATGTGCTTGCCCTGCGGACCAACCCGTGCACTTCATATCCTTTGGACAAGAGCAGTTCTGTTAGATAGGAGCCATCCTGTCCGGTGATGCCTGTTATTAACGCCCGTTTCATAATAGGTTACCTTTTCATTCGAATTATTTTCTTATTGTCCCACTTTCAATGCTTGTCTCTTCCATATATGTCATCCACCCGCACAATATCGTCTTCACCGACATATTCGCCATTCTGGACCTCGATGATCTCGAGCGGAACCCTGCCCGGATTTTCAAGTCTGTGGAGTGTTGATTTTGGTACATAGACAGACTCATTCTCGTGGATAATGGTTTCCTTATCCCCGATTGTTACCTTTGCCGCACCCCGAACTACTACCCAGTGTTCAGATCTGTGATAATGCTTCTGAAGGCTCAGCCGGGCTTCAGGATGAACAACGATCCGCTTTATCTTGTACCGTTCACTTTCTTCAAGAATGGTATAGCTTCCCCATGGGCGATACGTTGTCAAATGCTCTGATGCTTCCTTTCTCTTATCCGCGTTCAGCGTATTGACGATTTCCCTGACTTTCTGTGTTTCCCCCTTCTTTGCAATCAATACCGCATCGTCTGTGTCAACGATCAGGCACTCCTCCAACCCTATCGTAGATACCAGGCGCTTGCTGCTGATGACAAGGGTGTCCCGAGTGTCGATTGCAATGATGTCACCGATTTTGACATTTCCCTTTTCATCCTTGTCTGCCATATCATACAGAGAGTCCCAGGAGCCTATGTCATTCCAGTAGATGTCCAGAGGAAGGACTGCAATCCGGTCAGATTTCTCAGCCACTGCATAGTCGATGGAGATTTCGGGCATTGTATGAAAGCGTGAGACCAGTTCATCGAGACTGAAATCAAGCATTGCCCGTATTTCAGGAGCATATTTCCCGAATTCCTCGAGCATGGTGCCGATGCTGAATGCAAACATGCCGGAATTCCAGTAATAGTTCCCTTGCTGCGTATAGTGCTCGGCGGTTTCACTATTCGGCTTTTCCGTAAACTGTTCCACGTTAAAATACTGCCGGCTTCCTTCAGCATGCTTTGTGCTCCCTGCCTTGATATACCCGTAGCCCGTCTCTGGCCGTAAAGGTTTAATCCCAAACGTTACGATATGCCCTTTTCGCGCTATTTTCTCTGCATCGGTAACATACTCAGCAAATTTCTCGTGGGGTCTGATGACGTGATCCGCAGGCGAAATAAATAGTACCTCATCTTCGCTGCAGCCAAGTTTTTCCATGCAGTATTTCATGCCAAGTGCGATTGCCGGGGCTGTGTTCCTGCCTACCGGCTCAAGAATGATATGTTCGGAAGTCGGTTTGTCACCGAATAAGGAACGCAAATCAGATATGACATGAAACTTGTATTCACTGTTTGTCATAATTATCATTGCATCTAAAGGGAAAATCGTGAGCAGTCTTTTCGCGGTCTCCTGCAGGAGGGAACCGCCGATATTTAATTTCAGAAACTGTTTCGGATAATTTTTTCTGCTGAGAGGCCAGAGCCGTGTCCCTGAACCACCCGCAAGAATAAGCGCTTTCATGATAAATGCTCCATTATTCCTACTTTACGGGAATGGCCTTTCAATGTCCACATGTTCACTCTCAGCCCGAATGGAGCTTAACGCTGTTTCAAGAAAAGACCGGTATGAGTTCAGGGATTCCTTGTCTTCTGCCTCAAAACGCATAACGATTACCGGCTGAGTATTGCTTGACCGTACGAGGCCCCATCCCTTTTCAAAAATGACCCGCGCTCCGTCTATGTCATATATCTTTTTTATCGGTACAGGGCTATCCCCGGTTCGAGCATATTCTTTGCAGAGGGCGGTCAGCTTTTCAACGAAATGTTTCTTTTGATCATCTCTGCACTCAACGCGTATTTCTGGTGTATAAACCATGCGCGGGATGTCAGAAAGCATATCGTGAATTCCATACCCGGTTTTCTTCATAATCTCGACGAGCCTGAAGGTTGTATAGATGGCATCGTCAAAACCGAAATAATCATCTGCGATGAAGATATGTCCGCTGAATTCACCTGCAAGCACTGCGTTTTCTTTTCTCATCTTATCTTTGACGAGAGAATGGCCTGTTTTCCACATAATGGGTTTGCCGCCGTGTTTCTCTATGTCATCGAACATCAACTGAGAACATTTGACATCTCCTATCACTACAGAGCCAGGCCGTCTCCGGAGAATTTCCCGTGATAGCATAATCATGATCTGATCGCCCCACACAATAGTGCCATCCGTATCAACGACTCCTATTCTGTCCGCATCTCCGTCGTATCCGACCCCGATATCCGCTGCATGCTCTTTTGTTATTCGGATCAAATCATGGATATATTCCGGCACCGTTGGATCAGGATGATGGTTTGGAAACCGCCCGTCAGGCTCACAGTAGAGGGGAATCACGTCGCAGCCCATGGTTTCGAGTATTTCCGGTGCAATGATGCCGGCTGTACCGTTCCCTGCATCGACGACTATTTTTACTCTCCGGTAATCCTTATGTGATAGGTATGAGAATCGTTCGTTCATGAATGCCCTGTAAACAGAGAGAATGTCAAACTTCTCAACTTTTCCCGCAACGGGATTCTCGTGCCATAGCTGTTTATATATCCTCGTCTTTATTTTTTGAATCTCGTCCCCGAAGATGGTCTCTTTCCCGATACTAAGTTTAAATCCATTATATTCAGGAGGATTATGGCTTCCTGTCACCATGATTCCGCCGTCAAGATCGAGGTGATGAAGGGAAAAATACTGCAGAGGGGTGGGGCAGAGTCCAATGTTATATACACTGATGCCGGTCGACACGATTCCCTGTATGAGCCTGTCAGCCAATATGCCGGAACTCAGGCGTGCATCCCTTCCGACGCTTACCTGACGGGCATGCGGATTTGCTTCCCTGAGCAGTGAACCAAAAACCCTGCCCAGGACAAAAGCAAAATCTTCATCGTAGTCTATGCCGACGACTCCCCGTAT
>JAGSYM010000064.1 GCA_018262395.1 Nitrospirota bacterium
TTATAAAAAGGCCTCTCCTTGTGAATGATATAGAAACCTTTTGCTTCATCCAAGGACATCCTGAGCATCCGTATTGCAGCAATCCTGAGTCCCTGCTGTTCAAACCTTTTTATCACTTCACCGATGAGGTTTTTCTTTACTCCGTCTGGTTTTACGATTGATAAAGTTCTCTCCATGTGTCCTCCGCTATATTGAAAGTTTCTCAACCAATTTTCTGACAGTTGCGCTGGATTTTCTGAACTGAGCCTTTTCTTCCTTTGTTAGTTTTACCTCAACGATCTTTTCAACACCCTTTTCTCCAAGTATAACGGGCACACCCATGTAAATGTCCTTTATCCCATACTCTCCGTTCAGAAACGCAGCGCAGGGAAGTACCCGTTGCTCATCAAGCATAATAGATTTTACCATCTGGAACGTTGATGCAGCCGGTGCATAATAAGCGCTCCCTGATTTCAGAAAGGAAACTATTTCCGCGCCGCCATTTCTTGTGCGCTCTATCAGCGCCGCGATTTTCTTTTTTGGAAGGATTTCAGGTAATGGTATTCCTTTCACGGTCGTAAATCTGGGAAGCGGGAGCATGTCATCGCCATGGCCCCCAAGTACTGTAGCTTCAATATCTTCAGGTGATACGTGCAACTCCCACGCAAGGAATGCCGCCAGCCTCGAAGCGTCAAGAATACCTCCCATTCCCATAACCCGCCGGCAGGAAAACTCTGTGGTTTTCCACGCGAGTTGAGCCATAACATCCATGGGATTTGTCACGACAATGATGATCGAGTTCGGAGAATGTTTTGCAATCTCAATGCATGCCGCTCTTACGATATCGGCATTTGCATGAAGCAGATCGCTCCGTGACATCCCGGGCTTTCTGGCAAGCCCTGCAGTGATGACAACAAGATCAGAATCTGCTGTATCAGAGTATCTGTTTGTCCCTCTGATCATAGCCGATGAATTCCAGAGCGGACACGCTTCTGCCATGTCCAGGGCCTTCCCCTGGGGCATACCCTCGACGATATCAAAAAGCACAACGTCGGCTATCCCCGACTGCACAATCAGTTGCGCTGTTGTAGCACCGACATTGCCTGCTCCTATCACTGATATTTTTTTCTTCATGGCGGACTAAAATTATATAAGATAGCTGAAAAGAATAGCAAGAAAACGGCAGTTGATACTATTCTGCGGCAACTTCTTCGGGGAGTATTTCGAGTTTAATCTTGGAAATCCTCTGCCCCACCATCTCTGATATCGTTATCCTCTTCCCCTCGATATCGACAACGTCACCGACTTTGGGAATTTTTTGAAGGGTTGTGAGCAAAAAGCCACTGAGGGTTTCGTATTCGGTGGATTCGGGAATATCTATATGGTGATCCTCCTTTAGATCGCGTATGCTGATTGACGCATCAACAAGTAATATGCCTCCCCCAAGCTGAACGACGGGACTCTCAACATCGTATTCATCCCTGATCTCTCCAACAATCTCTTCGAGGAGATCCTCCATGGTTACAATCCCCGAAACACCGCCATATTCATCGATGACCAAAGCCATGTGCACGCGCTTCCGCTGCATTTCCCTGAGGAGGTTGCTAATTTTCAAGGTCTCAGGAATAAAAAAAGGCGGTTTCATGAGTTTTCTTATATCAACAGATCCTTTTGCCAGGGCATTCAGGAAGTCCTTGACGTACAAGATTCCCCTGATGTCATTCAGGTCTTTCCCAATGACAGGATAGCGGGAGAATTGTTCCTCGGTAATAACTGTTTTTATTGCATCGACGGGCATGTTTACACTAATGGTTACCATCTGTGTGGATGGTACCATGACCTCTTTGGCTGACATATCCGTAAATTCAAAGACACTATGAATGAGCGCCTCTTCAGTCGGTTCGAATATCCCCTGCTCACCCCCCTCTTTGATGAGCATCCGTACCTCTTCTTCCGTGATGGCTCTTCCTGCATGAGTTTTTTTACCGAAAGGTTTGAGAAGTATATTGGTACTGAACGTCAGGGACTTCACGAGAATGAATGCTGCCTTTGAAAAAACCTGGACCACTTTTGCGGTTTTCATCCCGATTCGCTCAGGGTTGGTCAAAGCAATGGATTTAGGGATCAGTTCTCCGAAGATAAGAAGAAAGTAGGTGATAACCAGCGTTATGAGCGCAATGGATATCCCTTCAGCAGAAGCAGCGATAGGTTCTATGGGAATCTCCTGGATTGCCGGTTTGATGACCTGCACCGCGGTTGCACCTCCAATGGCGGCAGCAATTACTCCGGCGAAGGTTATGCCGATCTGAATCGTTGCAAGAAACCTGTCGGGATCTTCTTTGAATTTCTGCAGGATGAGGGCGTTTTTGTTGCCCTCTTCGACGAGCTGCCGGATCCTGATTCTCCGTGTCGCGACGACCGCAATTTCAGCGGCAGCAAAGAAGCCGTTTATGATGATGAAGATGATGATGAGAATAAAGTCAGGCCACATGTTCAAAGGTAAAAGGTTGGAGTTTTCTCTTAAACTGTGAAAAGGCTTCCTTGCGGAGGCAAATCCGTCTGATACTTATTTCACAAGTCATTCCCGCTTGTCGGGAACCCTTCTGGATACAAGAATATGCAGAGAAAACACCAAGAAAGATTCCGACCAAGCCGGAATGACATGGTGCAATACCAATTGCTTTTTTTAGATTTATCAGCAGTTTTTGAATGTTCACTCTGTGGATTTGTTTTGGATTTCGAATGTTGGATTCGGAATTTAATCTGGTATGCGGAGGTTCTGCTATTGATGAACTGTCGCTTTCCATAGTATGGGTTACTTCATTCGGGCGATGATTGCATCGGCCATCCCCGATGTGGTTGCAGCAGAGGGGTCATCAGGCTTGGGTTTGAGGTCATAGGTGACGTCTTTCCCCTCCTCAATGACGGAAGCAACAGCCTGTTCCAATCGATCTGCAGCTTTGAACTCAGCCAAATGTCTAAGCATCATGACACCTGAAAGTATCATAGCAAGAGGATTGACTTTGTTCAACCCTTTGTATTTCGGGGCGCTTCCATGAACCGGCTCGAATACAGCATAGTGTTCTCCGAGATTTGCACCGGGTGCAACACCCAGCCCGCCGATAAGCCCTGCTGCCAGATCTGAAATAATATCTCCGTAAAGATTGGGAAGGACGATCACATCATAGAGTTCAGGTTTCTGGACAAGCTGCATGCACATGTTGTCGACAATACGATCTTCGAATTCTATATCGGGATACTTTGATGCCACATTGCGTGAGGTCTCAAGAAAAAGCCCGTCTGAGTATTTCATAATATTTGCCTTATGGACAGCAGTAACCTTTTTCCGTTTATTGCCCCTCGCATATTCGAATGCATACCGCACAATCCGTTCCGTCCCATAAACAGATATCGGTTTGATGCTGATTCCTGAGTCTGACCTGATGGCTTTTCCTGTTAATTCCTGAATGAGCTGGATGACTCTTTGAGCATCTTGAGTGCCTTTTTCGAATTCGATACCGGCATAAAGGTCTTCTGTATTTTCGCGAATAATGACAAGATCAATGTCCTGGAATCGCGTCCTGACACCACGAAAGGTCCTGGATGGTCTCAGGCAACAATAGAGATCCAAAACCTGCCGCAAGGTAACATTGACACTCCTGAACCCAGTCCCAACGGGAGTGGTAACCGGACCTTTGATTGCGACCTTGTTCTTTTTTATTGAATCAATCACCCTCGTGGGCAAGGGTGTACCTTCTTTTTCGAAAACATCGAGGCCTGCTTCCTGGATATCCCATTGGATAGGTACCCCGGTCGCCTCAAGAACTTTTCTTGTTGCCTCGGATATCTCGGGTCCGGTGCCGTCTCCAGGAATTAAGGTAATGGTATACATCTACATATTCACCGTGAGTATTTTTTGTACCAAGTCCGGATAGGTTGCGGCTAATCTCAGTTCGTCATCCGTCAATGGCTTTTGGGTATGGAGGTTTGCATATTGTACAAGTTCAAGCACTTTCCTAGCCTCATTGTCATCATGGAAATGGATACCGAGCTTGTCATACACATACCTGAATCCTTTGATCCCTCCGTATTCTCCGGTTGTTATGATCCGCCCGGTTTCCGCAAGTTCAGGCTCACCTCTTCCGACATCTTCAGGGTCATACAGTTCGTAATTTCGCCTGTCTTTCAGAGCACCGTCTGCGTGGATCCCTGATTCATGTGCAAAGGCATTTGCCCCTATGCCGGGCTGATTAATCGGAATGGGTATATTGAACGCATAGGAGGCATATCTGCCGATTTTCCACGCTTTACTCAGGTCAACATGCTCATCCAGAGGGAGTTTATCTTTCAGGCCGTGCGAGAATTTCAGCGCGAGAATTGTTGATACCAGATCACAGTTGCCGCAGCGCTCACCGTAACCGTTGATCGTGGTATTAATATACGAGTCGACTCCCACTTCTCCCGCTCCCTGTGCCCCTGCAATGGATACAGCCTCAGCCATGCCGAGGTCATTATGGCAGTGCATTTCCAGGGGGAATTTTGTCGCAAGCGCCAAGGCCTTTGCACGTTCGTAAATTGTTATCGGGTCATCGGTACCAAGCGTATCACAATATCTGAAGCGGTCTGCGCCTGCCTCTTTTCCTGCAAGGGTAAATTCTATGAGTCTGTCAAGCTCTGTTCTCGAAGCGTCCTCTGCATTGATACCTACGGTTTCTGCGCCCAGTTCTCTTGCCGTTTTAGCAGCCTCAACGAGGGATTTGATGATGTCTTTAAACGACCGTTTCCCCTGAAACTTGCCCTTAATCATAATTTCCGAGGTAGACATTGAAATATTGAGGTGCTTGAGTTCAGGACAGTTTTTAAAACTCAATCTGACATCTTCGGGAATTGCCCTGCACCAACCTTCGAGGTGAGTCCTCTTTATGGCACCAAGTTTCACCAGTTCGAGATTCGCATTGATATAGTTGATCTCATGTTTTAAGGTTGGGAAGCCGATCTCGCTCTGGAACAGACCCATCTCATCGAGATAGATATTGAGCATCGTCTTTGAAAGTTTTGGGAGGAGAATTCTTGACGTCTGCACTCCATCCCTGTTTGTCACGTCAATCAGATATACTTTGCCTTTCATGTTATTATGTCTCTTTCTTAAAAAACTTTATCCCGCATGATAAAAGAGGGATATGGATTTCAATAGAACTTCGTATCAGATTACGATTATTGAAAAATCGTTGGCATATACACAACAGTTATTATTACCATAAATAGCTGAATTTTACAAGAATTACCGAGCTCTCATCATAAGATGCATCAATAAAAACTGGAAAAGAGGGCCGCTCTTTGTTAAAATGAATGCCAGTTTTAAGGCATATCGAAGGAGGATAATGGACTTCAGGGGACAGGTTGGAATTGTAACCGGCGGTACGCGCGGTATTGGAAATGCGATCGCAGCAAAGCTTGCTCAAAGGGGAGTAAATCTCGTAGTCGCAGCCCGCACGCGTGAAGCGGCTCATGAAGTTGCCGCATCACTGTCAAATCACGGTGTTAAGGTGCTCGGGATGAAACTCGATGTATCGAATGCAGAAGAGGTAGAAAAGGTATTCGAAGAAACCCGGAAGGAGTTCGGTAGGATCGATATCCTGGTGAATAATGCAGGGATAACGAAAGACGGGCTGTTGATGAGGATGCGGGAGGATGCGTGGGACGCTGTTATGGACATCAACCTTAAAGGCGTCTTCCTGTGCTCGAGGGAGGCTGTCAAGGACATGACTAAGCAGCGGTATGGCAGAATTATCAATATTACCTCTGTTGCCGCATTTATGGGAAATCCGGGGCAGGCAAATTACAGTGCTTCAAAGGCAGGAATCGTTGGCTTTACCAAAACAGTTGCTCGTGAGTATGCGGTCAGAGGGATTACTGTCAATGCGGTTGCTCCCGGTTTTATAGAAACTGCTATGACGGATGTTCTTCCGGCGAATATTAAGGATGATATGAAAAAAATGATCCCATTGGGAAGGTTTGGTACCGTTGATGATGTGGCGCAGGCAGTTGTTTTTCTTGCATCACCGGATGCCGGGTATATCACTGGCCAGGTGATTCACGTGAATGGCGGAATGTACATGTAACAAGATACAGGATTGCATTTATTATCATCTGAATCATGCATCATGTATCGTAAAGCGTAAAATACGAATTGTGGAGGTGACTGAATGATTGAAGAAAAGGTGAAGGAGATTATTGCAAAGCAGCTTGGGGTGAATGCAACAGAGGTTGTACCAGAGGCGTCTTTTGTTGAAGACCTCGGTGCGGATTCGCTGGATACGGTTGAACTTGTCATGGCTTTTGAGGAGGCTTTTGGCATTGAGATACCGGATGAGGATGCCGAAAAGATTGCAAAAGTTAAAGACGCGATAGAGTATATCAATAAGAAAAAATCAGCCTGAGGAACGCGGAAAATTCTGATGACGAAAAGCAGAGTTGTCATAACAGGAGTAGGAA
>JAGSYM010000065.1 GCA_018262395.1 Nitrospirota bacterium
CATACCATGGGTATCCATCGCAATAGGATTCAAAAGATTGCGGGCCCTACCCATAAGCTTTATCAGCAGATCCTCACGGAGGAGGAAGTCCACGAGCATGTAAGAATTAATGAAGAGAAGAAGCGCAAGGAGGTAGAGCAGTTCATAAACAGATTCAGGGCCCAGGCTACCCGGGCGCGGGCAGTGCAGTCAAAGATCAAGGCCCTTCAGAGGAAGGAGAGGCTCGAAAGGATATCGGCGTTAAAGGACCTGGAATTCGAATTCGTGCCGGCGCCTTTTACAGGGAAATGGCTTATTGAGGCGAAAGACATTTCTTTTTCCTTTAAGCCGGAAAATCCCTTGCTCATAGACAGTCTGAATCTGACCATCGGCAAAAAGGACCGGATAGCAGTCATCGGGAAAAACGGTAAAGGCAAGACAACGCTCCTGAACCTGCTTGCAAGGGAGTTGCAGCCCCTCAAGGGAACGGTAGAATGATGTTCAATGGTGACAGCGCACTCAAGAAGGTGAAAGTGCTTTCAGGAGGGGAAAAAAGCCGCGTGCTTTTGGGCAAACTGATCGTCAGCCCCGCAAACTTGCTCTTGCTGGACGAGCCCACCAACCATCTCGACATGGAATCTGTAGATTCGCTGGTAGCGGCGATTGATGCATTTGAAGGCGCTGTCGTTATCGTAACCCACAGTGATATGATCCTGCATGCAGTAGCCACAAGGCTGATTGTTTTTGATAACGGCAGCGTGCAGATCTTCGAGGGCACGTACCAGGACTTTCTTGACAGAGGCGGATGGAAAGATGAGCGTGAAGCGGCAGGCACCAGCAGACAGAATGCCGGTCAAAGGAACAACGGCACGAAGAGAAGGGATTTGAGAAGGAACAAGGCAGAACTCATCAACAGCCGCTCAAGAATTTTGGTGCCACTTCAAACAAAGATCTCAGAAGTGGAAGATACGATATCGCGGCTCGAACAGCAGATTGATCAGGATACACAGACTCTTATTGATGTCTCCATAAAAGGGGACGGAGAATCGATCAAGCATCTGAATAAGTCGATTCGTGAGTCAAAGGGAAAAATCGAAAGCCTCTTCGACGAGCTTGAGGCACTCACGGATGAGCTTGTTGCAAAATCGAGGGAGTTCGAAGAAAAGCTTGAGGCAATGAAGGAGACAGGGGGTTTTTATGGAACGGGTACTGATAAAAAATATTCTTTCTGAAGAACATATCGGCAAGCCACTCACCGTCTGTGGCTGGGTGAGAACAAAGCGGGAATCAAAGGGGTTTGCATTTCTTGTCATAAGCGACGGTTCCACGCAGGATACTCTCCAGCTTGTGATCCCCGTGGAGGCCCCTGCATTTCAGGAGCTTCACCGCTGCACTACCGGTTCAGCTGTCCGGGCAACAGGTATTTTACGAGAGTCTCCTGCAAAGGGTCAGAAGTTTGAAATGGAAGTCTCAGAACTCAATGTTTTCGGTGAAGCTGTTCCGGAGACATATCCCTTGCAGAAAAAAGGGCATACGCTTGAGTTTCTGAGAGAGATTAGTCACCTCAGGCCTCGTACGAACACCTTTGGTGCAGTCTTCAGGCTGCGCAACATCCTTGCCGCCTCAGTCCATGAATTTTTTCAGAGCCGTGGATTCCTCTGGATTCACACCCCAATTATCACTGCAAGCGACTGCGAGGGTGCAGGAGATCTGTTTACCGTAACTGCCCTCGACCTTCATAATCCTCCGAAAAATGATGGCGGAGGCATTGATTTTTCCCAGGACTTCTTTGGCAGGCATGCCTACTTGACGGTGAGCGGACAACTCGAGGCAGAGTTCCTGGCGATGTCACTCGGGAAAGTGTATACCTTTGGTCCGACCTTCAGGGCAGAGAACTCGAATACAACCCGCCACCTTTCAGAATTCTGGATGATCGAACCGGAAATGGCATTTGCAGATCTGAGAGATGATATGAGGCTGGCAGAGGATTTCTTCCGGTTCCTCCTGAAAGCCGTCATTGAAAAGGGGAAAAAGGAACTCGCCTTTCTTGAGAGTCAGTACGGGAGGATTTCCTGTGAAGAACTTGACAGGCTGGCAGAAACACCCTTTGCTCATATTTCTTATACGGATACGATCAGGGAACTGAAAGCCTCCAAGGAGAGCTTCGAGTTCCCTGTTTCATGGGGTGCGGATCTGCAGTCCGAACATGAGCGCTATCTGACAGACAAGGTAATCAAAGGACCTCTCATCGTTTCTGATTATCCGAAGGAGATCAAGGCCTTTTACATGAGGCTGAACCCTGACGGGGAAACCGTTGCAGCCATGGATGTGCTTGTACCAAAAGTGGGAGAAATAATCGGAGGAAGCCAGCGTGAAGAAAGGCTTGATGTGCTTGAGGAGAGGATGAAGCAGACAGGAATTCCCCAAGAGAACCTCCAGTGGTATCTGGATCTCCGCCGGTTCGGATCAGCACCTCATGCAGGGTTCGGACTTGGATTCGAAAGGCTTGTGCAATATGTGACAGGCATGGTAAATATCCGGGATGTCATTCCCTGTCCGCGCGCACCACGTTCTATCGGATTCTGATCTGAAGAATCTGCTATTATACTGCTTATCGTAAAAAAGAATAATTAACCCTAAAAGTGCAGACGCTGCTCGAAAAATTAGTTTTTTATAGGACCATAAGTAAAGCTATATTATCGCACGCAACTCTACTTATAAACTTTATAGAACCTATCTTAAAATCGATTTCGCCTGCAAAAGCCGTCATGCCCGCGAAAGCGGGCATCCAGAAAAGTCCTAAAAACTGGATTCCCGCCTGCGCGGGAATAACGAAAAGAGACCTGAAGATGAAAAACTGGGATTTTGAGATAGGTTCAAGTAACACTATGATTTGAAAGGATGATAATTTAGTATGAACACAAATTTTTCTGAATTCGGTATTTCTGATCAGGTGGTAACAGCTCTTTCCAATATGGGGTTCGAGGAGCCGACCCCCATCCAGAAGATTGCAATCCCATCTGCCTTGAAGGGAAGGGATATCATCGGACAGGCACAAACAGGTACAGGCAAAACAGCCGCTTTTGGTATCCCGATAATCGAGCGCAGACCTGAAGAAAGAGGTAAATATCCCTATGCCATCGTCCTCTGCCCTACACGGGAGCTTGCAGTACAGGTTGCCCAGGAGATTAACAGGATTGGCTCTGCCAAAGGGGTCTTTGCCCTGCCGGTTTACGGAGGTCAGTCCATCGAGGTCCAGCTCAAGAATCTGCGTAAAGGAGTTGACCTCGTTGTCGGTACGCCAGGCCGCGTAATCGACCACATCCGACGCAAATCCCTCATCCTGAAAGATATTAAAATAGTCGTCCTCGATGAGGCAGATGAAATGCTCAATATGGGGTTTATCGAAGATATCGAGACAATCCTCCGCGAAGTTCCCGAGGAGCGGCAGACCATGCTCTTTTCTGCCACCATGCCGGCAGAGATCCTCTCTATTTCCAAAAAATATATGATCAAACCGAAGCAGGTCCGTGTGGATGCATCGGCAATGGTTGTTCCCAAGATAAAGCAGGCTTTCTACGAGGTGAGGGAAGAGGACAAGATTAAGGCACTTACCCGCCTGATAGATGTTGAGGGGCCGTCCCTGACACTCGTCTTCTCCCGCACAAAAAGGGAAGTAGACGACGTATCAGGTAAACTCATGCAGATGGGGTATTCGGCCGGCGCAATTCATGGAGACTTCACCCAGTCCCACAGAGATGAAATGATGCGCAAATTTAAAAAAGGAGAAATCGATATCCTTGTAGCAACAGATGTTGCCGCACGGGGTCTCGACATTCCGGATGTATCTCATGTCATCAATTACAGCATACCTCAGGATCCGGAAGGGTATATCCATCGGATCGGCAGGACCGGGAGAGCAGGTAAGTCAGGGATAGCCATTACCTTTGTCACTCCCCGGGAATATCGTCATCTGAGGCTTATCGAAAAAGCAGCCAAAACGGTTATCCAAAAGGCAAAGCTGCCGACAAAGGATCAGGTCAAAAAGGCGCGGGAAAACGTGATAGCCCTCGCCCTTGAAGAGACAATACGGAGCGGAGAGCATACTTCTTATCATCCGCTCGTCAGCAGGCTCCTGACAGAACATACCCCAGAGGATGTCGTTGCCGCAGCATTAACCATGCTCTTCGGTAAGACCGAGGTAGAGGACATAAGGGAGGCAGGCTTTGCTCATCCCGAAACAAGGCGGGACTATGTGAAGCTCTTTATGACAGTAGGGAAAAAAGACAGGCTTAACGTCGGCGATATTGTGAGATCGATTTCCTCTGAAGCAGGTATTCCTGCAGGGAAGATAGGTAACATCGCCCTGTTCGATACCTTCAGTTTCGTGGAGGTCCCGGCAGAACTTGCGGACAGAGTTATTGCCTCGATTAATAACCGTATGATGAAGGGAAGAAAAGTTAAGATCCAACATGCAAAAGAGAGGGATACCAAGAGGCGGTAATTAAAGACTCCGCAACAAGCTGCGAGATATAAATCATATTATTCATGCGATTGACAGGACAGAGTGTTCTCGCTCATTCTCGGTCTTCGACCTGCGAGGCATTTTGCCTCATGATAAATGAATACATAGTAATTGAATATCTGCAAAATAAACCCGCTCCAACACTTTTCTGCCAATTTTCAAGGAAATTTATGAATAATGTAGGATAAAAGATGTCATTCCGGCTTGGCCGGAATCTTTCTTTGCTCTGCAATGTTGTTCTGAATAAAGTATTACCCTATTTCTTCTACAATCGCAGCACAGAGAAGGGGGAACATTATTTCGTGGTGTCCGGTGAGGGCATAGCCGGCTCCTTTGCCCATTGTAGGCCTTCTGAGAACATTTTCTCCCGGCCGGTAGTGTTGGATAAAGTCCATATTCACGGTGGTAATATTCTCGACTTTGTTCCCGAGATTCCTCGCTATTGTCAGCGCCTTCAAAAACACCTCGGGCATGATAACAGCCGAACCGAGGTTGATATAGACACCACCGTCGAGATCTGACACAACAGAGGTGAACAGCCGGAAATCCATGAAGCTGCCTTCACCAATGGCCGAGCCGTCAGCTTCAGGGTGCATATGAATAATATCAGTACCGATCGCCACATGAACAGTTGCAGGGATGCCATGTTTACAGGCAGCCGCAAACAGACTCTTTTCTCTATATTCATAGGTGCTCCGGTAAATTATTTCTCCGACAGACTTCCCTATCCCTTGTCCCCGCTTTAGTCCTTCTTTGATTGCTTTATTCAAATATTTCCCCGTCTCACGTGACATGCCAAATTTCCCGCTGCAGAGTTCCTTCGCCACATCTTCAGAGGTCTTGCCGATAAATGCGAGCTCAAAATCATGAACAATGCAGGCACCATTTGTTGCAAGTGCCGTGATTACATTTCTTTGAATCAAATCGATGATAAGGGGTGTCAGGCCAACTTTAATCGGGTGAGCACCCATTCCGAGGATTACGGGTTTATTGTTCTTTCTTGCCCTCACAATTGCCTGAGCAACAGTCCTGAAATCATTGACCGCGAGAATGCCGGGGAGCTTATCGAGAAAAGTTTTCAGAGTATCACCTTTTTCATAAGGGTCCGCGAGAGCCGATAGAGAAACCTTGCTCTTTCTCTTGTTTATTGCATAAGTCTTCACGCCCCTTAATGAAAGAGGTTTATAGTGTTTCATGGAATACATCTTAACACAAAATACCAGACAGCTTGAATGGAGGATTTGTGTCTATATAGTTTATGAGATCTGAAAGACAGAACCCGACCCTTCAGTAATTAATATTTCAAATATCAACTCCATCCTGAAATGTTGCATGGAAAAACTCCTATTGATCAACAACAGTCCACATAGTAGCAAACATTACGAGGACGGATCAAAAGCGTTTCTTTCGATATCAATGATGCATCGTCAAAGACATACATCTTGGATATGGCAAAGTGGTCTCTGCTGGTAAATTTTCAATAGACATGTGCCGTCTCACAAAAGGAATTGTATGGATATAAAAGCCAAAGTGTAATAAAATTCTAATCTAATAAGGAGGAGAACATGAAAACAAGAATATTATATGTTCTTGCCGTACTCGTTGTCGTTCTGGCTTTCATCACCAGCCCGGCGTTTGCGGCAGGTGGTGGCGGTGTCATTACCGCTGATCCAACGAAACACTTCGACCCGAAAGGCAAGATGCCGTCGAAGTTTACCATCGAACTGCAGAACGGCATGCGCAAGACTCTGCCGTTCGAAGACAAACGCGATTTTGAAGAAGCCAAGAAAGGCTTTATTGCAGCACCGCCATACAAACAGATCATGGCGGAGGCGGGCAACGTGGCGTGGGATATGGGGAGCTACGAGTGGCTGTTGGAAGAAGGCAAGGATTTCGACAGCATTCATCCTTCGCTTCAGCGCCAGGCCATCCTGAACATGGCGTACGGTCTCTATGAGGTTATGCCTGATAAGATCTACCAGGTACGAGGTTTTGACCTCGCCAATATTACCTTTATCAAGGGCAATACAGGCTGGATCATCTTTGACCCGCTAACGGCAAAGGAGACCGCTAAGGCTGCGCTGGATTTCATCAACGAGAAACTCGGCAAGCGGCCGGTGGTGGCTGTTGTGTATTCTCATTCCCATGCCGACCACTACGGAGGTGTGCGTGGCGTCGTGGATGAA
>JAGSYM010000066.1 GCA_018262395.1 Nitrospirota bacterium
TGTTACAGGATGCCCCTTCATATAAAATGCAAGCTGGCTCGAGACCTGATACCGGTCAGAAAAGACAAATACAGGATGATCAAGAGACATCTGTTCATATACTTTTGAAACTTCTGTGCCCAGATCTTTCCAGCCGGCAAGCCGGGTTGTCGGGTCAAGATCTGGCGGGAGAGTGAGTATTTGGGGATAATGAGCCAAAGAGGTAACGATGAATGCAAGAAAAAGTGCAATTGCCGCTACAAGCCTTCTCCACTTCCCGTTGTGAAAGAGACTTTTCAAAGAATAAGCTGAAAAAGAAACGATTCCTGTGACATAACCCGGCAAGGCCCAGTTTGCCTGAACTTTTCCCTGAATACTTTTCAGAAGGAAAAAACAGAGTACGGGAACCGAAAACCAATACAAAAAAGCGCCCTCTTTTTCTCCCCGCAATCGCACGAGCGAAACAACCATCAGAATAAGTAATAGAGGCGTTATAACGCCCAATTGCGATCCGATGAATTCTACGAAGCGTATGAATGAAATCTGTATTCCCTCTGTTATATGAGCCTGCCCCGCGGTATGCCTGAGGGTAACCCAGTCATGGTTTGTATTCCATATGATTACCGGACTGAAAACCAGAATACTTATGATAAAGGCAATGTAAGGACCTTTTTTCAGCAGTACTTTTCTCTCCTCTTTCGAGATCAACAAATATAGAAGAGCACAGAGGAAGAAGAAAGTCATGGTATATTTGGTCAATAAACCAAGACCAACTGACAGGCCGAGGAGACTCCAGTAAATGAGCGCTTTAGGATGGGTGGCTTGGGACATATCGAGCGCTACCCGGAACAAG
Source organism: Nitrospirota bacterium (assembly GCA_018262395.1). The sequence goes on from JAGSYM010000066.1 coordinate 833, forward strand.
AAGAGCGAAAGGATCCAGAAAAATATGAAAGGAGAATCGATAGTGAAGAGGATACCATACGCTGAAAAAAGAGGGATTATCTGAATCACGAGTGCAGACAGTAATCCGGTTTTTTCACCATACACCCTTTTCCCGAGTAAATACAGGAGAATACTGCTGAATGCTGAAAAAATAACAGCCATAATTCTGATACCAAAAACTGTCTCCCCAAAGAAACTGGTACCGAGCCGGATGAGATACGCGATCATCGGGCCCTTTGAGTAGTAACTAAGGTCGAGCCTTCGGGACCATTCCCAGTAATGTGCTTCATCAGGACTTAATTCCAACGGGCCATTCAGAATATAGAAGATCCTGAAAAGACTGACACACACGAGAAAAACAGTCAGTACTGTCGAAAAAGGCTTTTCCTGAAATCGGCTCAATGTTCCCTTGTATACAAGCAAAATTGATACCGACACAAACACACCAATGAGCGCTCCGACGAGGACATCCGAAGGATAATGCACGCCGACATAGATTCTTGAGAATCCCACAAGGAGTGCAACAGTGAGAAAAAGATACCGGATCCTGTTTTTCTGCAGCATAAAAAACGGGGTCATAAATGCAAAGGCATTCACTGCATGATTGGAAGGCATCGAAAACGACTTCCCGCACCCTACAAGCAACCTCACTCCCTCCAGCTCACTGCAAGGTCTGATGCGCTCGAAGAAGTACTTCAGCGAATTCGATCCCCAGTCCGATAGCAGGAGTGAACTAAAACCAAGGATAAGTGCAATCATCGCAGGTTTTCTGTTCTTTGCAAGACACCACATAAACAACGGCAAAAAAAATACCCATGCCTTTTTGGTAATAAAAGGCATTATGATATCAAAAACGCTGTTCTGAAGATTATGATTTATAAAGAAAAAAAGGAAAGAATCAAGCGCAGAAAAGTTCATCAGTCCAGAAAATGTGTATCGAAAGAGTCCCGATCTATATCGGGATTGTGGAAAAAATTATTTTTCGCTATCGTAGTATACATTTCCCTGATGGTTTCATTCATTATGTTCATTCATTGAGCGATTAAAGATATTTTATTCAGATCATCGAGTTAAATAATTTTTTGTCCGCCCCGGCGGATTCGACGAGGCGAAAACAATATCTGCTCATTTAGAGTCAAGTGATTTATTCATGCGATTGTATTTCCCTTGTTTCCTTCTTCTTGACCCATTGTATGATCTCTTCCACCATTGCTTCGATAGTCGCTTGCCTGGGCATAATGTCGACATGAAATCCTGCCTTTTCCACAGCCTTTGCCGTTACCGGGCCTATAGCTGCAATGGAGACTCCCTTCAGTTGTTCATCAGCATCATCTCCCATGATTTCCCTGAAATTATGAAAAGTTGCTGCGCTTGTAAAGGTAGCTACCGAAATCCTGCCTTCCCGTAAAAATCTCCGGAGTCTCTTCCCCCGGGATTCAGGCTTCACAGTTCTGTATGCCACGGGGACATCTATTTCTCCTCCTAATGCTCTTATTTTTTCGGGGAATATCTCCCGCGCTTTTTCAGCCCTCGGAAGCAGGAAGCGCATACCCGTCAGAAGTCCAGGTTTCTGAGATCTCTTCTCGGAAGTTCTGCTCTCTTCAGCTCTTCCCGGAGTAACAGGAGCATTAGGGGATGCATTGTTCAAACTGCTGAGTCTCATAAATGAATCGATGAGGCCTTCTGCGTGGAATTCGTCAGGTATCAAATCGACTCTTATCCCATATTTTTTAATTTCTTCTGCCGTCTTTGTACCTATTGCGCAGATTTTAATCCCTTTCAATTCTCTGATATCTTTGTCTTTCTCAAAAAATCGTCTGAAGAAATATTTCACGCCATTCCGGCTGGTAAAGACTACCCAGTCATAGGATGTGATTTTTTTGATGGAGGAATCAATCTCTTCATAGCTCCCGGGGGGAACAATCTCGATGGTGGGGAATTCGATTATCTCTGCACCGAGTTCTTCCAACCGTTCAAAGCCTTCCATGTGTTCCCTTGTCACAAGTATTCTGTATCCAAATAACTGTTTTTTTTCATACCATTTCAAGGTTTCTCGGAGTTTTACGACTTCGCCAACAATCATTACCGCCGGTGGTTTAATATGTTTTTCCTTAACAAGTTCGGCAATGCTTTCTAACGTGCCGACTATTGTCTTTTGATCGGGCCGTGTACCCCATCTGATTACGGCAACCGGGGTATCCGGTGGCCGGCCATTTTCGATTAATTTTTGCGCGATCAGATCCACATTCTTAACAGCCATGAGAAACACCAGGGTACCCACACCCGTAGAGAGCTTCGACCAATCGATAGTGCTTTCCTTTTTTGTCGCATCTTCATACCCCGGTATTACTGCAAATGAAGAAGAATAAAGCCTGTGGGTTAGTGGGATCCCGGCATATGCCGGAGCTGCGACAGAAGAGCTTATCCCCGGTACCACTTCAAATTCTATCCTCTCCTTTGAAAGGGCCTCTGCCTCCTCGCCCCCCCGCCCGAATATAAAGGGATCGCCCCCTTTCAGCCTGCATACAGTCCTTCCTTCCTTTGCTTTCCGAACAAGGATGGTATTGATTTCATCCTGCGTTAAGGTGTGATGGCCACCGCGTTTCCCTGCATAGATAAATTCTGCATTGTGATTAATGTAATTCAAAACCTGTGCATTCAGATGGAAATCATAGATGACCACATCAGCCTTCCTCAGACATTTCAAACCTTTGATCGTAAGAAGCCCGATATCACCGGGACCTGCGCCGACTAAATAAACTTTGCCTTTCATGGAATCATTGTATCATCAGGTGAGATTTCAGGCAGGACAATACAGTAGCCTGCTGCACTGCAATAGGTATCTATCGGAATCTGCCTGGGTATGAACGCTCTACGAGCCTGGATTCTCCTTGGGATTCATTGCATCTCTGAGGGCTTTCCCTACTTTGAAATGCAGCACCCGTTTCCCCGGGACATCAACTCTCTCTCCTGTCTTCGGGTTCCGTGCCCGTCTTGGTTTCCGGACTTTTGGCTTGAAATTTCCAAACCCTCTGATTTCGATTTTCTCCCCTTTCACAAGAGCTTCTTTTATACTGTCGAAAACGGTATCGACGACGATTTCTGTCTGTTTTTTTGTAAGGCTGCCTATCCTTTCAGACACCTTCTCTACCAGAACTGATTTGGTCATGTGCCCTCCTTTAATTCGTTAATAATTTTATCGGGATCCAAGAAAACACATAAACTTTTTTATAGGTTAAGAATGCCCTGCCTATGGTGCAAAAAGGTATTTAATCTTCACTGATGGAAATATGTCTGTCAGTTCCTTTGGCATTTTTCCTCTGAGAAGACCGATCAGGGAAAAGTCCTCCTGTTTCGTGACCACTGACGGCTCCCCTTTTATGCCAGAGAGTTTTGCCGCAGCTTTTACGGCATCTTCAAGATTTCCGAGTTCGTCAATAAGGCCAACCTTCAGTGCCTGCTCCCCTGTGAAGATGCGTCCGTCGGCTATCCTTTGAACATCGTCCCGGAGCATTTTTCGTCCCCCGGCGACAGCAAGGATAAATTGTTCATGCACGTTATCGAGTACATTTTGCAGGATTTCCCGCTCTTCCTTGTTAATGCCACGGAATACCGAGGCAATATCCTTATGCGTGCCGCTTTTAATGACTTCGGTCTTAACTCCGATCTTGTTCATGAGTCCTTCTACGTTGGGGACTTCCATGATCACACCGATAGACCCTGTGAGTGTACCCGGGTTCGCAATGATCCTTGTTGCCGGCGATGCAATATAATATCCTCCTGATGCTGCAATAGAACCCATAGATACCACAACCATCTTTTTCACTGTTGCTTTTCTCACTTCTTCATAAATCTCCTGCGAAGGTGCAACAGCACCTCCCGGGCTATCGACACGCAGGACAATAGCCTTGATTGAGGGATCCTTGACATAATCCTTGATTTCATCAATCGTGTCTTTGGAATCAAGGATAGGTCCTTCAATTCGGATGAGTGCGACCTTGTCGCCGATAGGCAGATTTTTGTGGAGCAAGGCAAAGACAAGACTGATGATAACAATAATGATGAACAGCACAAGAGAAACTAAAAGGACCTTCTTCAATCCTCTGTCCTTTTCAGATTTTTCATGCTCAACCCGATCTTTCGCTCCTCGCAGTCTATTTTGATGATACGTACTGCTATGGTATCACCTGGCTTGATAGCCTCTTCTGCCTGCTCAGAAGCTGGTTTTACTATTTCGGATGAATAAACAAGGCCTTCTCCCCCGCCTTCAAGCTCAACGAATATGCCGAAGTCAGTGATCGTAAGCACTTTCCCCTTTACTTCAGACCCCAGCTTAAACCTCTCGGGCATATCATGCAACCAGGGATCCGTCTCAAGTTGTTTTAAACCAAGTGCCATTTTTTCCGCTTCTGGTTCAATGCCAAGGACAACCGCATCAATCTTCTGTCCTTTTTTCAGCACTTCTGATGGATGCTTGATATGTTTCGTCCAGGAAAGGTCTGATATGTGGATAAGGGCATCGATACCTTCCGGAAGGCCGACAAAAACCCCGAAATCAGTGATCGTCTTGACCTTCCCTGAGACCCTCTGACCGACTGTATATCTTTGCGAGACCAGTGCCCAGGGACTGGGCTTGATCTGCTTTATGCTCAGGGAAAGCCTCCGTTCTTCCTTATCGACTTTTAAGACAAGAGTTTCAACGGTCTCGCCTATGGATAAATATTTTGAAGGATGCTTTAACCGCGACAGCCAGTCTATTTCAGATATATGGACAAGTCCTTCCAATCCTTCCTCGAGTTCAATGAATGCACCGTAATCAGTAATACTGACAACCTTGCCTTTCACTCTCTTCCCAACAGGATATTTTTCATCAACAAGGGACCAGGGATCAGGTTTTCTCTGTTTATACCCAAGGGTGACTTTCTCACTTGCTTCATCATATTTCAGGATTATGACACTTATCTCATCACCGACGACAAAGAATTCTGACGGATGGTTAATTCGTCCCCAGGAGATATCCGATATATGCAAGAGTCCGTCTATTCCGCCGAGATCAACAAATACACCGTAATCAGTGATATTTTTAATGACCCCTTTTATAACCTGTCCTTCTTTCAAATGCTCAAGAGTCTCAGCCTTCTTTTGCCGCATCTCTTCTTCAAGGATCACTCTTCTCGAAATAATCACGTTGGAAAGTTTATTGTTCAGTTTCAACACCTTAAAGGACATTTTTTTTCCGACAAGGCTATCTGTTTCCTTGAGCGGTTTTATGTCGACCTGGGACCCCGGAAGAAAAGCACTGACCCCGGAGATGTCTACAGAAAACCCCCCTTTTGTTTTTCCGACAATCTTGCCTTCGATCGGACTGCCATCTCGCAGGGCATTTTCGAGCATTTCCCAGACCTTTAGTTTTGTAGCGCGCTCCTTGGAGAGCGTGAGCATCCCTTCAGCATCTTCTATGTTCTCAACAAAGACCTCTATATCAGCACCCGGCTTTAGAGAGGCGATCTCCTCTCCTGAAAACTCATCGATAGGGATAAACCCTTCGGACTTATATCCGATGTCAATAATAGGGATAAGACTTTTCCTTTCAGTATCGTTCCTTCCTGGATACTGTGAAAGGTCTCAGCATACAATTTTTCCATTTCGTCGTTTTTCAGTTCCACGCGACCATTATCCTCCTATATCGCTAATTCGCTCTTCCACTTCTCTGATAATCCACGTAGGCGTTGACGCCCCGGCTGTGATACCAATTTTTTTTGCCCTGTTAATCCATGCTTTTTTGATCTCAGCAGATGTTTCTATGTGATATGTCGGCACAGACAGAGACTTACAGAGCTTTGTGAGCTGAGTCGTATTTGCACTGTTTTTCCCGCCAACGACGAACATGACATCCACCCTTGCGGCAACATTTGCTGTTTCTTTTAATCTCAGGGCAGTGGAATTACATATCGTATTATATACTTTTATCTCCTTTGCATGTTCTGTAGCTTCGGATAAGACTTTTTTCAGAGCTTCAAGGGGTTGCGTTGTCTGGACAACAATACCAACCTTGCTTTTCAGTTTCGGCAGACGTGATTGCGCATTCACCACAATAGCATTCCTGCTGGCATAACTCATAAGACTTTTTACCTCTGGATGGTTTTTTTCTCCAAGGATAACTACCTGATACCCTTCTTCACTAAGGAGTTTAGCATAATACTGGGCCTTTTTGACAAATGGACATGTCGCATCTATAATTTCATACCCCTTTGTCTCCAGCTCCCTCGAAATGTTGAGAGGTATCCCGTGAGTTCTTATGATGAGTGCCCGTATATCTTTATTGGTTCTCATATCATGAATGGGAACAACACCCTTCTCGGCGAGCTTCTCCACAACCTGGGGGTTATGAATAATGGGGCCGAGGGTGAATACTCCTTTCCTCTTTTCCCTGGCTATTCTGAAGGCTATGTCAATAGCCCGCTTAACCCCAAAACAGAACCCGGCTGTCTTTGCAATAA
>JAGSYM010000067.1 GCA_018262395.1 Nitrospirota bacterium
CGCATTAAACTCGAGGACAGCACTGCGCGCGAAAAGTTAGAGTCTGCAAATAACGATTTCAATCATTATATCCGTTATCTTGAATTGCGATACGATGAAATGATCGACCGCTTAAAAAGAGGGGATGAACTTCCACCGGGGGTAAACAAGGTTGTAAAGACATATATTGCAATGAAGCGCAAAATCCAGATAGGTGACAAAATGGCGGGCAGACACGGTAACAAAGGCGTTGTGGCAACGGTTATGCCGGAAGAGGATATGCCCTCTCTTCCGGATGGAACTCCTGTAGACATTGTGCTCAATCCCCTTGGAGTGCCCTCGAGAATGAATGTTGGGCAGGTCCTCGAAACACACCTTGGCTGGGCAGCGAGGGCTTTGGGGATGCATGTAGCTACTCCTGTATTCGAGGGCGCAAAAGAAGGCGAGATAAAAGATCTTCTCCGAAAGGCTAAGCTGCCGACGACAGGACAGATGATACTTCATGACGGCAGGACGGGTGAACCTTTTGATAAACCTGTCACTGTTGGCTATATGTATATGATGAAGCTCCATCACCTTGTTGATGATAAGATCCATGCCCGGTCCATTGGTCCTTACTCGCTTGTTACCCAGCAGCCTTTGGGTGGGAAAGCCCAGTTTGGTGGTCAGCGACTCGGGGAAATGGAGGTATGGGCACTTGAAGCGTATGGGGCTGCCTCTACGCTCCAGGAATTCTTAACGGTCAAAAGTGATGACGTTACAGGGAGAGCCCGGATGTATGAAGCAATCGTGAAAGGTGATGCGACCCTTGAACCTGGGGTCCCGGAATCTTTTCACGTTTTGATAAAAGAACTCCAGAGCCTGGGACTTGATGTGGAACTTCTGGAGAAAAAGAGTAAGGGGGAGTAATTTGACAGAAGATATCTCTGCAATTTTTCAGAGGCCAAAAGATCCGACTGATTTTGAGGCTGTTCGAATCCGGCTTGCTTCACCTGAGAAGATACGGGAGTGGTCTTATGGTGAAGTAAAAAAACCCGAGACGATCAATTACCGCACCTTCAAGCCGGAGCGTGATGGGCTGTTCTGTGCAAAGATTTTTGGTCCGATCAAGGACTGGGAATGTATATGCGGCAAATATAAGAGGATGAAGCACAGAGGGGTAGTCTGTGACAAGTGCGGCGTGGAGGTGATTCAGTCTAAAGTAAGAAGGGAACGGTTAGGGCATATTGAGCTTGCGACTCCTGTCGCACATATATGGTTTTTGAAAGGCCTGCCAAGCCGGATCGGCACCCTTCTCGACATGACTATGCGGCAGCTTGAAAAGGTTCTCTACTTTGAGAGCTACGTGATTATTGATCCGGGTGATACCCCGTTCAAGGAAAAAGAGCTGCTTTCCGAAGACGATTTTAAGAAAAAAACAGCTGAATTTGGTGGCCGGTTTAAAGCAGGTATGGGGGCTGAGGCGATACGGGAGCTTTTACGAAGGGTTGATCTCGAGGCCCTGTACGCAGAACTCAAAACAAAGATATACGAAGCAGTCTCCATAGGGGTCAAGAAAAAACTCACCAAGCGGCTGAAGGTCCTGGATGCATTCCGGAAATCCGGGAATAGGCCCGAATGGATGATCATGGATCTTATTCCGGTCTTGCCTCCTGACCTGAGACCACTTGTCCCGCTTGAAGGAGGGCGTTTTGCCACGTCTGATCTGAATGACCTTTACAGAAGGGTGATCAACAGGAATAACAGACTCAAGAGACTTATGGAACTGAAAGCTCCGAGTGTCATTATAAAAAATGAAAAGCGGATGCTTCAGGAAGCGGTGGATGCTCTCTTTGATAATGGCAGAAGAAGCAGGGTGTTAAAAACGACAACCAAGCGGCCGCTGAAATCCCTGAGTGATATGATCAAGGGGAAACAGGGGCGTTTCAGGCAAAACCTTTTAGGAAAACGCGTTGACTATTCCGGGAGATCCGTTATCGTCGTAGGACCTGAACTGAAGCTCCATCAATGCGGACTTCCGAAGAGAATGGCCCTTGAACTTTTTAAACCTTTTATCTTTAACAAGCTCGAAGAAAAGGGATATGCAACAACTATCAAGGCAGCAAAAAAGCTTGTGGAAAAAGAGAGTTCCGAGGTTTGGGATGCCCTTGAAGAGGTGATCCGGGAACACCCGGTTCTCCTGAACCGGGCTCCAACCCTTCACAGACTTGGAATACAGGCATTTGATTCCATTCTCGTGGAGGGAAAGGCGATAAGACTACATCCACTCGTATGTACTGCTTTTAATGCGGATTTTGACGGAGATCAGATGGCTGTGCATGTTCCCCTGTCGATTGAGGCTCAAATTGAGGCGCGGGTTCTCATGATGTCTGTCAATAATATTCTCTCACCCGCTAATGGGAAACCAATTGTTGTACCTACCCAGGATATGGTTCTCGGTATTTATTTCCTTATGAAAGAGAGAACAGGTGCCAAAGGCGAGGGGAAAATATTTGCAGACCCGGAGGATGTCAGGGTTGCCTATGACGCCGGCATCATTGATGAACATGCGCGGATTAAAGTGAGAATGGATGGTCAATTTGTCGAGACAACAACCGGGAGAATTATTGTCCGTGAGATATTGCCACCCGGGGTATCTTTTTCGATGATTAATAAGGATATGACAAAAAAGGAGATAGGTAAATTAATAGAATTCATTTATAAAAAATCAGGCAGACGGGATACGGTTGTTTTCCTTGATAACCTGGAGCAGATTGGTTTTAAATATGCTACGAAATCTGGTGCGTCGATATCTATGGTCGACATGCATATCCCTTCCACAAAACCGGAGCTCATACGGAATGCTGACCTGGAAGTCAGTGAAGTGAAAAAACAATACGAAGACGGACTGATAACCCAGGGTGAACGGTATAACAAGATTATCGACATATGGGCGAATGTGACGGAAAAAGTTGCTGAAGAGATGATGAAGGAACTCGGTGCAGAGGATGGAAAGGCCCTCACCGATGAGGAGCTCAAAGAACGGAGATCGTTTAACAGCATCTTCATGATGGCTGACTCGGGAGCACGGGGAAGCACTGCACAGATACGTCAGCTTGCAGGTATGAGGGGACTGATGGCAAAGCCTTCGGGTGAGATTATTGAAACGCCGATAAAAGCAAATTTCCGGGAGGGGCTGACGCCTCTCGAGTACTTTATATCGACGCACGGAGCCCGCAAAGGACTTGCTGACACAGCCTTAAAAACCGCAAATTCCGGATACCTTACGAGGAGGCTTGTTGATGTTGCCCAGGATGTCATCATCCATGAGGATGACTGCGGAACAACCGATGGGATTATCGTTTCTTCACTGGTTGAAGGCGGTGAGATTATACAGCCTTTGGAGGAAAGGGTCCTTGGCAGGATTGCCGTTGAAGATATCAAGGATCCTATAACAAAGGAAATTATTGTTAAGAGGAACCAGGAGATAGATGAGGACGTAACCCTGAAAATTATTGATGCGGGTATTGATCGGGCCAAGATCAGGTCGGTTCTCACCTGCCAGGCCAAGTACGGTGTCTGTACAAAATGCTATGGAAGAGATTTGGGCAGGGGCGAAACTGTTGAAAAGGGTGAATCTGTCGGCATTATTGCCGCGCAATCTATCGGGGAGCCCGGAACCCAGCTTACCATGAGGACGTTCCATATAGGAGGGGCAGCCTCAAAAGTTGTTGAGCAGACAATACTCGAAGCCAAGAATTCCGGCACAATAAAGTTCATCAATATCAGTACAGTAAAAAATAGAGAAGGCCTGCTGGTTGTCATGAACCGGAACGGAAGTATTGCCGTTGTTGATCCAAAGGGCAGGGAAAAAGAGAAGTATTCTGTTGTGTACGGTGCAAAATTGATGGTAAACAACGGTCGAAAGGTGGAGATAGGCCAGAAACTTGTTGAATGGGACCCGTATTCGACCCCAATCCTTACAGAATTGGGGGGAAAAATAGCTCATGGAGATATTATCGAAGGAGCAACCGTAAAGGAAGAGGTCGACGAGATTACTGGACTATCCCATAAAGTTATCATAGACTACCCTGCTAACATGAGACCGAGAATATCGATTAAGGATGAGCAAGGAAGGATAACCCAGAAGATTCCCGGGACGAACACCCCGGCACGGTATCTCCTTCCAGCCGGGGCACATATTCTCGTCGACAGAAATGATATGGTATACCCCGGAGATATTCTTGCGAAGATACCGCGGGAGACGACAAAGACAAAGGACATCACCGGTGGGTTGCCGCGAGTCGCTGAACTTTTTGAGGCACGGCGTCCGAAAGAACAGGCGATTGTTACCGAGATAGATGGAATGGTAGAGTTCAGGGGAGCACATAAAGGGATGAGGGTCGTTGTTGTGAGAGGCGGCGATGAATCAAGAGAGTATCTCATCCCAAAGGGCAAGCATGTCGGGGTTCACGAAGGAGACTGGGTAAGAGCGGGGGAACCGCTTATGGACGGGGCGGTAAATCCCCACAATATTCTCGATATCCTCGGCCCGCAGGAACTCCAGAGATACCTTGTCGATGAAGTGCAGAAGGTCTACAGGCTCCAGGGCGTTACGATCAATGACAAACATATAGAAGTGATTGTCAGACAGATGATGAAAAAGGTCAGGATCGAAGATCCCGGCGATACGCACTTCCTCATCAGTGAGCAGGTGGACAGGCGGATTTTCCAGGAAGAGAACGCGAGGGTTAAGTCAGAAGGCGGCAAGCCGGCTCAGGGTAAACCCCTTCTGCTCGGTATAACAAAAGCGTCGTTGACAACAGACAGTTTTGTATCTGCTGCCTCATTCCAGGAGACGACCAGGGTGCTTACCGAAGCCTCTATCAGCGGTGCTCTGGATGAGCTCCGCGGGCTGAAGGAAAATGTGATTATGGGAAGAATAATCCCGGCAGGCACCGGAATGTCGCGGTACCGGAACACCTTTGTAAAAAGGGAATTTCGCCCTCTGGTACCGGAACCGGCAGTAGCTGAAGAATAAAGAAGCGCACGAGATTTCAATGACCAGGCGTGAGGAAACAGGTTCATCCCTCACGCCTGATTCCAGCCATGACGAAGTTAAGTTCATTGCGGATGCCATGCTCGGGAGACTTGCCAGATGGCTGCGGTTCCTTGGATTCGATACCGTATACTTTTCCGGCATCAGTGACGGCAGGCTTATCAGGATAGCACTTGAACACGGCAGAACCATCTTAACGAGAGACACACGGTTGGTAAAAGTTAAAGGACTCAAAAGTTATCTTCTGATCGCATCCGATGAGCCATTCCAGCAGCTCCTGGAGACAATAAGTACTTTCAAACTCACACAGTTTCAACTTTTCAGCAGATGTGTCACATGCAATGGTAAGCTTGGGAAAATCAGAGATAAGTCGGAGGTAAAAGACTCAGTCCCGGAGTATGTTTTTCTGCATTATAATGTTTTCCAGAAGTGTGCTGACTGCGGGAAAATATACTGGGAAGGAACCCACCCGAGGAAATTCAGGGAAGAAGTTCGGGGAATTTTAGGAGACAGTTGACAATGATGTGCTTAATATGTAAACTAATCTATTAAATAAATATAAATTCAAGGAGATTTGAAAGTATGCCAATTTATGAATACGCCTGTAACGCATGCAATGAAATTTTTGCTCTTCTCCAGTGGACCCAGGACGAGAAGGATACCGCATGCCCGCGATGTGGTTCACAGAATATCAAGAAACTGGTCTCACAATTCAGCTGTTCATCACCGGCTGCTTCAGGATTTTCATCCGGTGGATCGTCTTCAGGATTCAGCGGGGGTGGCTGACGTACTTCCTTTTGCTAAACCGTGCATTTAGCAAGATAAGTTCACAAATATCTGAAAATCAATCGGCTACGTGAGGGCACAATTTCTGCCGTAACAAAATTGTAACTCTGTGCCCTCCTTAGCAAGAAACTATATAATAAGTGTTGGCAGGGAAGGATGATGGATAACGTGACTGTGAAAGAACGGAGGACTACATCCATGAACATGCTATTTTGTTGTTTGCTTTGTTTAGCTTTCCTTGTAATACCGTGTTTAAACGCTCAGGCAAACGATTTGGTGAAATACAACGGCATTCCGGGGAGCGGTAAAATACAAATCTACGCGCATAGGGCCATTAGAGGTTTGCTGCCCGAACAAACCCTACCGGCTTATATAGCTGCCCTCCGCCTGGGGGTGGATTATGTGGACATGGATATCGGTATGACCAAAGACGGTGTGCTGGTTATCACGCACGATCTGACCTTAAATCCTGACTTGACCCGGGACCAAAACGGGCAATGGATCACGGACCGGATCCCGATCAAGAGTTTAACGCTGCACGAGCTCCAGAAATATGATGTGGGCAGACTGAAACCCGGGACGCAATACGCTTCGTA
>JAGSYM010000068.1 GCA_018262395.1 Nitrospirota bacterium
ACCCTGATATATTCCTCGGTCAGATCACAGGTCAGCACTCTCGCAGATGATCTCCCAAGATGCAGGTCAATGATTATCCGGATGTCCTTTCCCCTGAGAACCTTGTTTGCCTCTTCATCCTTCCCTTTAGACAATCCCTTGCGTACAACGTTCACTTTCCCAAAATAGATATCAATCTTCTCTTCCGCGAGACTTATGCCTGAGTAGCCGAGAGCCGCCATGATCCTGCCCCAGTTTGCATCGTTTCCATAAATTGCTGTTTTGACAAGATTTGAGTTTGCGACCGAAAATGCAGCCTTTTCAGCCTCTACCTCGCTCCGGGCACCCTTTACTTCTATTTCGACCAGTTTTGTTGCACCTTCACCGTCCCTGGCGATAAGCTTTGACAGTTCATAGGTAACATCAAAAAGGGTTTCCTGAAACATCCTGTATTTTTTACTTTTTTCGCTAATCTCACGGTTTCCAAGCATTCCATTCGCCATGATCAGAACCGTATCATTGGTAGACATATCTCCATCGACCGTGACTCTGTTAAATGACCTTTTTACGGCATCACGCAATGTCCTGTGCAGTGTCCTCTTGTTAACCGCAATATCCGTCATGAGAAAGCAGAGCATGGTTGCCATATGAGGAGAGATCATACCGGCACCTTTGCAGATTCCCGCAACTGTTCCGGATTTACCGTTGACGTCCACTGTTCGCGAAACAACTTTCGGGAACGTGTCTGTCGTCATAATTGCATGTGCAATATCACGGATCGTAAATTTTCCGAGCCCCGCAAATAAATCATGCATCCTGGTTCGTATCCGTTGCATAGGCATGGGGGAACCGATGACACCTGTTGAGCTTACGTAGACGCGTGACGGGTTGAGTTTGAAACCCTGAGCAACAATCCTTGTCATCTCGATTGCGTCCCGCATGCCTTTTTCCCCAGTACATGCATTTGCGTTCCCGCTGTTCACGATGATCGCCTGGCCTCTGCCTGATTGAATCCTGCGCATATCGACACGGACCGGGGCAGCCTTGACCTTGTTTGTCGTAAAAGCGCCTGCCATATTTGACTCTGTTTCGGAGTAAATAAGAGCAAGGTCTTTTCTGCCGGGTTTCTTGATCGCTGCTTCGACTGCAGAAAATAAAAATCCCTTTGGAATCATTTCACGCTTAGGGGAAAACTGCAGGGGTATCCAGTGCAAGCGTTTCGTCAACGTCCAGCATGATATTCATATTCTGAACAGCCTGTCCGGAAGCCCCTTTCACGAGATTATCGATCGCCGTTATTACAATGAGGGTATTCGTCCGTTCATTCAGCTTCAGCCCAATATCACAGTAATTCGTTCCCTTTACATTCTTGATATTCGGATACAGCCCATGCGCCAGGACCCTGACGAAAGGTTCTTTCCTGTAAGTGTCACGGTATATTTTCTCAACCATCCCGGCATCGATCTTCTTTTCAAGACGTGCATATGTTGTTGTCAGAATACCCCGGTCAACCGGCAATAAATGGGGAGTGAAATTGACCGTAACATCCTTTCCGGCTGCCAGGGAAAGTTCCTGTTCGATTTCAGGTATATGACGGTGCGTACCGACTGCGTATGCCTTGAACCCTTCATTCACCTCACAGAAGGCGACCGATATATCTGCTTTTCTCCCTGCACCGCTTGTGCCTGATTTTGCATCGATGACGAGAGATGAGAGATCAATCGACATATTTTTGATTGCAGGCAAGAGCCCTAATAGGGCACCTGTCGGATAACACCCTGGATTAGCGATCAGACGTGACTTATTGATCCTGTTCCGGTATATCTCGGGCAAACCATAAACAGCCTGCTTCAGCGCTGCCTGAAATGCATGGGGTACTTTATACCAGTGTTCGTACATTCCTGCATCTCGCAATCTATAGTCAGCAGAGAGATCAATCACCATTTTGCCCTGTTGGAAGAAATAGTCAACTGCCTCCTGGGACTCACCGTGCGGCAATGCCATAAAAAAAAGATCCGCTTTTCCGAGGACTGCTTCTTTCCGGAGAGGTTCATAAACAAGGTTTGCGTATTTGTGCAGATGCGGGAAAAGCTCACTGACGGATTTCCCGGCAGATCTCTGGGAAGTTACGCCCGTAACAACAACTTCGGGATGCCGGAGAAGGATACGGAGCAGCTCACCACCTGTGTAACCGCTGCCACCGCATATAAAAACACGAACCATCGATCAAAAAAAAGTAGACAGTAGACAGCAGACAGCAGACAGGTTTTTCATTGTCATTCCGGCTAGCTTGACCGCCATCATTTTGGAGGGGCTGGAATCTTTCTTTGCTCTAAAGTATTTTTCTATGTTAAACATTGCCTCAGATGGATTCCCGACAAGCGGGAATGACAGATCAATTATTTTCCTGACTGCTGTCTACTACCTACTGTCTGCTGTCTATGTTATCTCTTGGAGAACTGGAATCTCTTTCTGGCGCCCTTCTGACCGTACTTCTTTCTCTCTTTTTCCCGCGGGTCCCGTGTGAGGAATCCCTCTTTTTTCAGTCGTACACGGAGGTCGCTGTTCATATCAACAATCGCTCTTGCAATTCCGTGTCTCACTGCTCCTGCCTGCCCCGAGAGACCACCACCGACAACTTTTACCTGCACATCGTATTTCCCCGTGATTCCGGCAAGATCAATCGGTTGACGTATGATCATCCGCAATGTTTCCCTCGGAAAATATATGTCTGCAGGTTTGTCATTAATCGTTATCTGGCCACTGCCGGGTGCCATGATTACCTGTGCTACAGAAGTTTTTCTGCGGCCCGTTGCATTATACTGAATATCTGCCATACATCACTCCTTTATGATCGGAATTACCCTGTTTTCTCAATAGTCAATACTTCCGGTTTCTGTGCCTGATGGGGGTGTTCGCCTCCCTTGTACACCTTCAATTTCTTGATCATCGCCCTTCCCAGTCTTCCCTTCGGGAGCATTCCCCACACTGCAGCCGTAATAACCTTTTCAGGGAACCGGGTGAGGCGCACCCGGGCAGTCTCAGATTTTATGCCGCCGGGATATCCCGAATGCCTGTAGTACAGCTTATTATCAAGTTTCTTGCCGGTCAGTTTGACCTTATCAGCGTTGATCACAACAATAAAATCACCTGTATCGACATTCGGGGTATACGTGGGTTTGTTCTTCCCGAGCAGGTAATCAGCCGCAGTGACTGCAAGCCTGCCCAGAACCGCATCTTTTGCATCGATTAGATACCACTTCTGTTGTATTTCGCCTTTTTTGGCAAAAAGAGTCCTCATGTCCGCACCTTCCTCAAATATTTTAAAGCTTTATAAGATACTAAAAATAGGAGCTTAATGTCAACTTTAGACAGAACCCTGCCTGCAAACGACCCTTTTCAAATCAACTCCGATGAGTTCTGCTGCAGCCATCCAGCGTTCATTCACCGGGGTATCGAAAATAATTCTATTATCTGAAGGAGCGATGAGCCAGCTATCTTCGATTAATTCACGTTCCAGTTGCCCGGGAGCCCATCCTGCAAATCCGAGTACGAAAAGAAATTTGTCAGGACCTTTTCCCACAGCGATATCTGTGAGGACCTCCTTAGCTGTCGTCAGAATGAGGTTGTCATGAATCTTTATTGAAGGATAGTAATCATGCCGGGATGCATAGAGCATATATCCCTGTTCAGGCTTGACAGGACCGCCATAGTATACCGGTATATCTATACTGCATTCCTTGATGTCAAAACTGCTGCTCAGGGGGATAAAACTGCTCAGCAGGAGACGGTTAACCACAAGGCCGAAAGCACCGTCTTTTGAATGGTCACAGATTAATACAACCGAACGTGCGAAACTTGGATCCTTCAGGCCGGGTACAGCGATCAGGAACATATTGGTCAAATTCCTGATATCGATCTTATTCATGCTACATTCTGCCCGGCTTTACTCTTGCATTGTTTAATCGCAAGCCGTGCGAGCTTGTCACACCGTTCATTCTCAACATGTTCATTATGCCCTTTGACCCACGTCCACTGAATGTCATGCATGCCGGAGAGTTGCAGGAGTCTCTCCCATAGATCCCTGTTGGCAACCTGTTGTTTCTGGCTGTTTTTCCATTTATTCTTGAGCCATTGATAAATCCATGTTGTCATCCCTTGCACAACATAATTTGAATCCGTGACTACGACAACTTTGCATGGTCTTTTCAAAGCCTCCAAAGCCTTAATAACAGCTGTCAGTTCCATACGATTATTTGTCGTCGCCGGTTCATATCCGGAGAGCTCTCTCTCACGCGCTCCGGAGCGTAAAAGAACGCCGTATCCACCAACCCCGGGATTCCCGCTGCAGGCTCCATCCGCAAAAATTTCTACCGGTGGTTTTTCGCTCTTTTTCGTCATCAAGAACAGTTCTATTGTACATCAAATTCTCCCATTATTGTTTATGGACAAATATTGATCAGTCATCCCCCCTGTCCCCCTTTATAAAAGGGGGATTAATACTTTGGCAGGCGCACAAAGAAAAAAACCTTTTCCCAAGTTCTCAAGGAGAAAGATTTCCTCCCTTTGGCAAAGGCCGGGATCGGCTCGCGACGAGGAGGTGAGGAGGGATTTTAAAATCAATATCTTCATACTTATGACCTTATGAGCAGATGTTCAGCCCCTGCCCCGGTACTATGATACAATAGGATGCGATGGATATTTCCGTTGTTATACCAACCCTGAATGCCGGCCGCCTGATCGGTCAACTGCTCTCGAGCCTGTTATCACAAGATATGAAACCCCTTGAAATCATTGTGATTGACTCATCTTCAGAGGATAACACCGTTGACATTGCAAGGGAATTAGGTGTGAACACAATGGTAATTCCGAGAACCACGTTCAATCATGGCGGGACGCGGAATCAAGCCGCTCTGACAGCAGCCGGGGATATTCTGGTGTTCATGACACAGGATGCGATTCCTTTAAACGGCAGCCTTCTGCGGGAGCTCACAGCTCCATTGCAAGAACATGATATCGCTGCCTCATATGCAAGGCAGATACCCCGGCCGGATGCCCCCTTGCTTGAGATATTTATGAGACAGTTCAATTATCCGGAGGAAGGTGCTGTCAAGAGTATGCATGACCTGAAACAGCTCGGAATCAAAACATTCTTTTCCAGCAATGTCTGTTCATCCATGAAGAAAGAGCTTTTCATGAAAGTCGGGATGTTCCCTGAAACGGTGCGGGCAAATGAGGATATGGTTATTACTGCGAAATATATTATCAGCGGGTATAAGGTTGCATATGTTCCTGAGGCAATGGTAATCCACTCCCATAATTATTCACTGTTTCGGCAATACCTGCGCTATTACAATATCGGCTCATCAATCAGAGGAAACAAATGGATTCTCGATTATGCGCATGCAGAAGGTGAAGGCCTGAAGTTCTTTCGGGAACAGGTTCAGTTTGTTGTTAAGAAGCATAAATTTCACCTGATCCCCTACATTTTTTTTGAGTCTATCGCAAAATTCCTGGGATTCAGGATGGGATTGGTCACCGGGTGAAAGACGTCACTCAGTTCATGAAAAAAATGCTTGAGGTCTGCTGTCTTCTGATCATCGATCTTGGTGCATTTTACCTCTCCCTCCTGATAGCATGGATATTCCGTTCAGCAGTGTTCCCTGCAGTCCTTCCGGGGCTTCCTGTCTTCGTATTCTCATACGTCCATTTCCTGTCTCTGTGGTGGATACCTGTAGTCTTTATTTTTTTCATCTTCTATGAGGCCCTCTATGACAGTAACCTTCCCTTTTGGGACGAGGCAAGGACCCTTGTCAAATCCGTATCGTTAGCAAGCATCACCTTACTCGCCATCGTGACATTGGGAAAGATGGGCGATATTGTGTCCCGCATAGTTCTCCTTGGTCTCTGGATGGCGTCTGTCTTTTTATTCCCGGTGTTTCGCCTCTGGGGTAAAAAATACCTCTATACTGCAGGGATTCGGAAAGAAAAAATACTGATCATCGGCGCAGGAAACGCTGGAAGACTCGCCATGGAGGGATTACAGAGAGAAAAACACATGGGTTATGAAATCGTTGGTCTCCTTGACGACGACAGCCGGAAGATTGGCACCATCGTTCATGGGAGAAAAGTTCTGGGAAGCGTGGCTGAATATCCCCGTTTTATCAGAGAGTTGGAAATTAAAACAGTCATTGTTGCTATACCATCCCTGCCGCCGGATAAGCTCTCTGCACTGACAGCAGGTGTCCAGAATTATGCAGTCAATACCATGATCATTCCCGACCTTAAAGGCATTGCGCTCATAAACACAGACCTCTTTCATCTCTTCCTCGAAGAATTATTTTTAATTAACATACGGAATAATCTGAAATCATCAGCAAACAGG
>JAGSYM010000069.1 GCA_018262395.1 Nitrospirota bacterium
GATTTCCCGTTTCCTCCTGAAAACTCCTTTTATTTTTCCTGCGATGACAACTCCGGATGGTTCGATAACCTCTCCTTCCAGTGTTACATAGAACGATCGATAACCGGAGGAAACCAACTGAAGCGCTGTCTGGATATCTTTGACGATATAAACATCAGCAAGGATATTTTCAGCAACCTCCGAAAATTCCTCTTTCGTCTTAATGTAATTCAGGGCCTTTCCCACTATCCCGGAGGGAGCATCCCTGTCTATATCAAGTGAAGGAGGATGAATAGGGATAAAAGAGGTTCTTCCCAACCCCTTGTTTTTTAATAGTTTAATTGCATTCTCAATATCACTATACGACGACAATATGAAGGAATTCACCTTCTCTGCAAGGACGCTTTCTATTGACTTTTCATATTCATGTTCTATCTCGAATATGTCTGCAACTGAAGCGATAAGTTGGAAACTGAGATCAGCGGCCAGAAATTCTTTCGTTGTTTCGTCAAAAATTACCTCATTGAGAGACTCAATTCTCGAAGTATATGATGCAAGTTCTTCTTTGTGTTTTGATAAGCTTTCCCTGAGATGCTCTATCCTGTCTTTATTGGCTGATATTTCGTTGACTTTTATAGCTTTTTGTTCTTTCAGAAGTAAAATCTCATTATTCGAACCGAGCAAACCTGACTCCATATTCCTTAAGGAAGTATCCAAATCTGAAAGCACTTTCTTCACGTTTTCTGCATCCTTTATCGAAGATTCTTCCCTGTGTTTCAAGCCCTCAAGAGAAGTCTGCTGTCTGCTCTGCATGTTTCTCAGACTGCTGAGTTCCTCTGAAATTTTGAAAACTTCCCTCCTCTTGCCTTCAAGAAGATCCTCATTCTCCATGAGATTATCTTCCAATTCCCGGAGGTGCTCAGCCTTTTCACCAAGCAATTCCTTTTGCGTCTCAATATTTGCAACAAGATCTTTTTCAGCGGTTTCTAATTCTGCTCTGCGGATCGAAAACTCTTCTTCTTTTTTCGTATACTCTTCTTCCTGGTGATGAAGTTTAATAAGATATTCTCTGAAATTATCCCTTTCTGTCCTTGCCACTGCGATAGTCTTCTCCATCTCAGCAATCTCTTTTTCGAGATTCAGAAACGTGCTCTGGATCTGTTCTAAAATCTTTTCTTTTTCAAGGAGTTGAAGTTTTTTGGTTTCATTCTCATTCTCTATCTTTGAAAGCCCGGACTTTTTGAGGGATTCTTCCTCCTTGAGAACATTATATTCGGAAGTAATATTATCGAGTGAAAGTTTAAGGGTCTGATAGTCTTGCTTCGCTATTTGTAATTCAATAGCATGAATTTCTGAGGTGAGTTTTTTATATTTCTCCGCTTTCTTTGCCAGTCGGTCCAGAAAACTGATCTGCTTTTTCACCTCCACAATGATGTCATTTATCCTCTGAAGATTTGTCCTTGAAGATTCAAGCTTAGACATAGCCTCTTTTTTTCGCACATTGTATTTCATCACGCCGGCAACTTCTTCTATCAAAAATCTCCTTTCGAGAGGCTTAGCATTAAGAATTTCTGCTATTCTGTCCTGTTCGAGGATAGAATAGCTTTTCACTTCAAGCCCTGTATCAAGGAGAAGATCTTTAATATCCTTGAGTCTGCATTGACTCTTATTGAGCATATATTCGCTGTCGCCGGATCGGTAAAGGCGTCGTGTGACCGATACGCTATCTGTCGAGACTTCAGAGCTTTCTTCAGTCCGGGGTTCCTGTGCGCTATTTATCCCTGACAACAACATCGTAACGTCAGCCATACCTTTTGGTTTTTTTGAAACAGAACCGTTGAAAATAATCTCCTCCATCTTTTCACCCCTCAGGCTTTTTGCACTCTGTTCTCCCAGAACCCAGCGGAATGCGTCGACGATATTGCTCTTTCCGCATCCGTTGGGACCGACTATGCAGGTAATTCCAGGATGAAAATGGAAGGTTGTTCTATCTGCAAAGGATTTGAAGCCGATTAATTCAAGTTTTTCTACGCGCATTTCCCAAATACTATACAATAGTAGGGAATTGTAGACAAGATAATTTTATACCAAAAAAAAGATATTGCGTGTCAGGCATATGTGCAGAAAAAGCTCTTGGGCAACACTTTTGTGAGCGCTTACATTCGTCAAATATGGTGCACAGTTTCAGCACATCAATCATATAACTGTACTAACGCAAATCCTGCTTTCAAGAGGTCTTGATGCATTTGTGCCTGACATATTCTTTCTTAAAGTGCATTGTATGGGTTCACTGATCAAAACCGGAGATTTTTTGATTCCACTTTTGTTCCACGTGGAACAATAGAAAAATGCGTTGATACGTTCGTCCATAATATTATTTAGCCCATAGTACTCGTAAATCATGCTTACAGAAACAGAACAAAGTATCTTTGCTCATTCTCGCTCTAAACACTATATCCCATCAATGTTCAATGAAATTTATGCGGGAAATAGGTTAAAATCTAACCAGGTTTCTGAAAACGTATGTTCATGTCATACCGAACTTGTATCGGAATCTCTAACCTACTGTTTTTATGAGATGCTGAAACAAGTTCAGCATGCAAAGTGTCTTTAAAGGAGACTTTTTTCAGCAACCTGCAAATGAAAAAGTGGGGGATTACATGGAAGAACGCGAGAAATTAATACAGGAGAAAATTGCGGAGAAGGAAAAAATTGAATGGATGCAGACTCTTGGTGTTCGACATCTTGTTTATGAGATACTTACCAAAGAAAAAGGGTTTTATCCCCAGGATATACAAATCAATCCTCAATTTCAGCTAAAATTGAGTACCTGTGAAGCTACAGTAGGAATCGATTTTGTGATCACCTATGATGACACAAGCTTTATGGTCGTCAGATGTGTATCATCGGGGGTTGAACCCTGGGGGAGATATATCATTGCATTTGCCAGAGCAATCATTGATTATCAAATACCTTATGCCACAGTTACTGATGGTGAGAAAGTTAAAATATTTGATACTTTCAGCGGTGCCCTCATAAAAGACTCGATCCAGGAGTTTTTTACTCGCCAAGAGGCAGCGAGTCTGATGAAGAATTTTCAGAAAATCCCCTGCCCGGGAAAACGGATTGAGAAAGAAAAGAGAATAATTTACGCCTTCGAAGGTATAAAACATGCTCCAGATAAGCAAGGCGATGCTTGATTTGCTATATTTATCAATGAATTAGCTAATTACTCTGCATGCAAATCCGCCTCTATTTCGAGGATAATAAGGATTTCTCTCCCAACCATTACTCCACCGCTCTCCAAAGGCACATTCCACATAATGTTATAATCTTCGCGATTAATTGAAATACTCGCCGTAAAACCTGTGCTGATCTCACCGTAGGGGCTTTTTTCAGGTCCTGAGCAGTTTGCCGCAAAAGTAATTTGTTTTGTGATTCCATGGATAGTAATTTTGCCCGTGATTCTTAATCCCTTTTCTCCGGCGCCTTCGGCATGAGTACTCTTGAACACTATGTGAGGGAACTTCTCCACGTCAAGGAAGTCAGGACTGCGGAGATGATCATCTCTTTTCTTAATGCCGGTATAAATTCCTGAAGCATCAATCACTACTTCAACAGAAGATCGGGATAAATCATCCGGATCAAACGTAAGCGTACCGCTTACCTTATTAAACTGCCCCCTCACGTCTGCAACCATCATATGCCGAACTGCAAAGGCTGCAACCGAATGATCCGGATCTATTACCCACTTTCCCATACCTACCTCCCATCACCTTTAAATATTGTCTTAATGGTGCTCATATGTGATCACTGAGATCTGACATAACGACGCCTTCTGATTGATCAAGATTAGTCTGTATACGTACTGTCATAATCCCTTCTCAACGGGTCTCCAGAGCTAAGCCACTTGCAAGACTCAGATTTGTAGAACTCCCCGAAATCGTTCTCAGAGGAGCCACGTTGCCATCGGCAGTCCTTGAAAAAACGGTGATGGACTCAATATTTGCCACATAAATCTCATCTCGTTCAGTATCAATGGCTATACCGTCCGCCCCACGTAAACCAGTAGAGCTCCCTGAAATTGTTCTCAGAGGAGCCACGTTGCCATCGGCAGTCCTTGAAAAAACAGTGATGGTAACAGTCGGTTGTCCGATTGGGGAAGGGGAAGGCTGAAAATTCATAACAAATAACTCATTGTGAACAAAATCAACAGCAACACTTTGTGGACCAATCAATCCCGTTGCAGTTCCAGAGATAGTCCTGAGCGGAGCCACGTTGCCATCAGCAGTCCTTGAAAAAACAGTTACCGAGTTACTGACCCTGTTCGCCGAAAAGATCTCATTGTTCATGGAATCAACTCCTATGCCATTGAGCCCATTGTGTAGCCCAGTTGAAGTGCCGGCGATAGTCCTCAGTGGCATAACATTACCGCTATCTGTCGTCGGATAGGCGGTGATGGAATAATTTCTGCTATTTGCAACAAAAATCTCCCCATGAACGGTATCGGTTGCTACCTGAGATGGCCAGTTTAAACCTGTTACCAAAACTCCGGATATAGTCCTGAGCGGAGCTACGTTCCCATTGGCTGTCGTTGGATAGAAAGAAATGGAATCATTTTGACTATTGGGCACCAAGACCTCGTTGTGAACAGAATCGATTGCAAGGCCGTTTGGTTGTTCTAACCCAGTTAAATCTCCCGAAATTATTCTCAGCGGAGCTTCATTGCCATTAGCAGTTCTCGCAAAAACCCTTAAAGCCATGTTGGAGTAGTCGGCAACAAAAATCTCGTCGTTGACAGAATCAATCGCGATGCCGTTTGGTCGTGCTATGCCTGTGGAACCTCCCGAAATCGTTCTCAGCGGAGCCACGTTTCCATTCGCATTCCTCGGATACACCGTGACTCCCTGATCATTGCCTACGAATATCTCATTGTTCAAAGTATCCACTGTTACTGTTGTTGAGAATTTTATGCCTGTGGAATCTCCTGCAATCGTTCTAAAAGGAGCAACATTGCCATTGGCAGTCCTCGCATAGACCGTAACCGTACCGTCTGCACCAAGATTTGTCGCAAACACTTCATTATTAAGCGTATCAATCGCTATGCCTCCTGGACCATTTAGCCCTGTGGAATCCCCTGCAATCGTCCTCAAAGGAGCAACATTGCCATTCGCAGTCCTCGCATAGACAGCGATGGAGTTATTAATATTTGCCACAAAGATTTCATTGTTAACAGAATCAACAGCAAGCCTGTGTGGTAGGTCTAACCCCGTTAATGGTCCCGAGATGGTTCTCAATGGATTCACATTTCCACTATCACTCCTCGCATATACAGTGATGGAGTCCCTTAATGGATTACACACAAAAATCTCATTATGGGTAATGTCGATTGCGATACCGCTTGGCGAACTGAGGCCGGTTAAATCACCAAAAGTCCTGGATGGAGTTACGTCGCCTTTCAGTGATGCATCGAACACTGAAATTTGGTTGAGAACGGGGTTGGCAACAAAGAGATCACCGGCCAAAGGTTGGGGAGGTACTTTTTTTTCATCTCCATCACCGCATGAAATAAGCAAAACTAAAAACCAAAAAAGGATTGTAAACCGTGACATGAACCTTATCATGCTATTGTCCTCCTTATTTATATAAAGGCTCAGAACTCTTTGTAAATTCACCCCAGCTGAGGTATCCCGCGATTAATCTTAGCAAGTGCCTTGAAAAATATCTATGCCTGCGTTAAGGTTGGCAGTTTGAGAAGAGTATTTTTGAAAGTCATCGAAAATAATGGTGAGCCGTGCAGGATTCGAACCTGCGACCCGCTGATTAAGAGTCAGCTGCTCTACCAGCTGAGCTAACGGCCCACTTGACGGAGAAGAAGCGCGCCTGAGAGGATTCGAACCTCCGACCCTCGGCTCCGGAGGCCGATGCTCTAATCCACTGAGCTACAGGCGCATCCGAGAAACAGTTATAGGCAATATTTACTAACGTTCTAACTTCTGATGTACGACCCTAAATTCCACTCACGGAATTCAGTTGGGGTGAGTGAGGGGACTCGAACCCCCAACACCTGGAGCCACAGTCCAGTGCTCTGACCATTGAGCTACACCCACCACATAATGAACAGTAAACAGCAGATCCAGCCCTTGTTCATCCTTATAAACTGTCACATGGTAGTATTCATAATTTGTCGCACTATCTGTCATGCCCGAGGGTCTAAGTCGGGCATCCATTTTCGGTAAAACTGGATTCCCGCCTTCGCGGGAATGACGACCTTAAGTCCATCTTATTATGTGACTGTTGATAAGTTCCAACGGCTATTACAAACAGATATATTATATACCAAATTCACTTGGCGCGCCTGAAGGGATTCGA
>JAGSYM010000070.1 GCA_018262395.1 Nitrospirota bacterium
AAAGAAAAAAGAATCCCCTCTTTTCTAAAGAGGGGTTAGGGGAGATTACGAAATAATAAAGATTCATATGAACAAAAAATTAAGGGTTCAATTTTCAAAATTGAACCCGCGGTAAACAACAATCCGGATTCATATATAAAGGAAAAGGCACCTGGAAAAATGAGATATCTTCACGTCTTCTCAAAGAGTTTCATAGACTTCTTTAGAGACGGCGGGCTGATGCTCGCGGGATCAATATCATATTTTACTATGATGGCCCTTGTACCGTTCTGCCTCTTCCTGATCACCATTCTCGGGTATTTTCTCGGCCATTATCCGGGATTCTACGAGTTCTTTTCCACCCGGCTGATCAGTTTTTTCCCGGCCATAACCAAGGGAATCTCAAAGGAATTGGGCAAACTGATAACCTTCCAGGGAATCGGCGCCTTCAGCCTTTTACTCTACGGGGTGCTTTCTTTTCAAGTCTTCTCGTCCATAGAGAATGCATTGCATATCATTTTTGAGGTGAAAAAGAAGAGATCGTTTTTCTGGTCTGTCATTCTCTCACTGCTGCTCATTACCTTTATTATCATGATGCTCTTCATTTCGTTTATTGCAACCTCACTCATCCCGCTTCTCAAGACCATGAAGCAACTCTTTCCTGATTTGCAGATAGGTCTCATAACAGGGTTCATGATACGCTTCATCGTCCCGTTCCTGATGGTATTTTTCACGATTACTGTCATGTACATCTTCTTCCCGAAAACAAAAGTCAGGGTATCCTATGCGTTTATCGGAGCCTTGTATGCAACGGTATTCCTTGAAGTGGCAAAGCATATTTTTACGTGGTATGTCGGAACTATTATGCAATTCGGCACTATCTATGGCCCCCTGACAGCCTTTGTTGTATTCCTTCTCTGGGTGTTCTATTCTTCGTGCATCTTTTTAATCGGTGCCGAACTGGTTCACAATCTGCTCATATATAAAAAGAACTGGTGATATACAACGCTCAATTTTTAGTAATCTCCCCTAACCCCTCTTTAAAAAAGAGGGGAATCTTTCTTCTTTCATTTCATTAATAAGTCCCCCTTTTCTAAAGGGGGACAGAGGGGGATTACTAAACATCATGTTCATTTTGCAAGCTCGTGCAAAATGACATCTTACAATGCATCTTCTCCATGTTCTCCTGTCCGTATCCTCACAACATCCTTAAGGTCATAGATAAATATCTTTCCGTCACCAATCTCCCCGGTGTGCGCAGACTCCTGTATGATCTTTACAACCTCCTCAAGCTTCCCGTCCGGGACTGCTATCTCAAGCTTTAATTTCGGGATAAACCTGACCTCAAAGCTTGACCCCCTGTAAATTTCGATATGTCCCTTCTGCCTGCCAAAACCCTTCACCTCAGTTAAGGTCATTCCCTGAATCCCTGCCTGTGAAAGCGCGTCTTTCACCGCATCCAGCCTGAAATGTTTGATAACCGCCACCACCATTTTCATACTCTCACCTCCTGCCTCATACTATCGGATAAAAGGACGATATCACCTCGTCTGTTATACTATCAAACTATCCCATGAATATACATAATTTGATGAGAGAAGCCTGCTCTGCAACCCCTGACCCTGCACGGGCCTTCAAAAATCTTGAGCGGCTGTTCCACGAAGCACCTGAATTCATTGAGGCACATGTGGACTGGATGGAAAACATCGCAGGATTGTTTGCCCATAGTCAGTTTCTCTCGGACTATTGCATAAGGAATCCGTCACGACTAACAGATGCCATAAAAAACCGTCACCTCCCTGTTGATAAACAACAGATCCTTTCCGAAGCTTTAGAGGGGTATAACGCATTCCGTGAAGAAACCCGCACCCCTCTCTTCAAACAGCACGCTATGAAACTCCTGCGTGATATGAAGAAATTCTCCCTCCTTAGAATAACCATGAGAGATATTTCAGGAATTACCGACCTGCAGGAGTGCATGTCCGAACTGAGCATCCTGTCAGAAGCGATTCTTGAACTTGCGCTCGAGATGTCATCCATGCTGATGAGGCGAAAGTTTGGTCTGTTGAGACAGAACATGTTCTCTGTCATCGGTATGGGAAAACTGGGCGGCAGTGAGCTCAATTACAGTTCAGACGTGGATATAATCACGGTATATATGAATGATGAGGTGACTTCGTCGGGAATACTCAACCCTTTCGGTATTCGACAGAATAAGATTTCTTCTCACGAATATTGCTCCATGCTTACCGAAATCCTGTCCGGACTGGTGCAGACTGCAACCGAAGACGGAATCGCTTACAGAGTAGATTTGCGTCTGAGACCGAACGGGCAGAAGGGGGCTACTTCTCTCTCTCTTGATGCGTACCGGTCATACTATGAAGCATGGGGGAAAACGTGGGAGCGTATTGCCCTGATACGCGCAAGACCCGTGGCAGGAGATGCAGCGCTCGGTGAATCATTCATGCGCACCATAGAGCCTTTTGTATGGAGGCGATCGATTGATTATAACGATATTGATGAAATCAGGGAACTCAAGAAAAAGATTGATACCATCTTCGATATCAACGACATCAAGCGAGGCTATGGAGGCATCAGGGAGATCGAGTTCTTTGTTCAGACCTTTCAGCTCCTTTACGGCGGGGAGCGAAAAGATATCAGGACGGGATTCCTGGTGTGTGTCCTTGAGAAGCTGAGGGAAGAAGGCTTTTTATCCATGGAGGATGTGAAGACCCTCTCAGGGAGTTATTTTTTCCTGAGAAGGCTTGAGCACCTGCTCCAGATGAAGGACGACCTTCAGACATATTCCCTGCCGTCCGATTCTGAAGAACTGAGGATACTTGCGCGGAAAATGCAGTTTATCCACGAAAAGGATTTTCTCACTGAGCTGAAAGTCAAGAGGCTCATGGTGAGAGATATGTATAATTCGCTGCTTGGCGGAACAGACACAACTCAGGAGATTCTCCTATCCGTCATGGATGACCTTCCTGACGATGCAATCCTTGACTATCTTGGCTTCAAGCATTTCAAGAACGCTTCGTCTTCACTGAAAAAGATGCGTGCGCTCCAGGAGCAGATATCGACACGCAAGACCCTGAGGGAGAGGACCCTTCTGAGAAAGGTGATCCCCTCCTTTCTCGAACAGATCATGCGTTCTGGAAAACGAGACACGGCCCTCGGTATGCTTGTTTCATTCATCGACAGAATTGGAAACCATGAATCATACATTGACCTTCTAATGCAGAGGACCGATACCAGGGAGGTTATCGCAGGCATCTTCTCCGTGAGCACATACCTTTCACGCCTGCTCCTCAGTCTCGAAAACCTTGAAGGTATCTTTGAATACCCTGACATACGACTGAATCTCCGGGCCTTCCGGGAGCGCCTTACGGTAACCCTCACCCGGTCTGCTGACCCCCTCAATACCATAAGGGAATTCAAGGCTATCGAAGAATTGAAATCCGGTATGCTCTTCCTGAAGGGTTTTTTCGATGTCTTCTCGTTTACGCACACATTGAGTATGCTTGCGGATACCATCATCAGGGCAATCGTCAGCTATTTACATGCAGGAAAGGGTTTTGCCGTCGTAGGACTCGGCGGGTATGGAGCACGGGACCTGAACATAGGCTCTGATCTTGATCTCCTTTTCATCAGCTCGGGGGACGGCATCCTATTATCTCAAGGGTTGTCCTCTGCCCCTAAGACTGTTGCGGAAGAGCTGATCAGATTTCTTGCGGAGTATACAGCAAAAGGTTTTGCATACAGGATTGATATGCGCCTGAGGCCTGACGGCTCACGCGGAATCCTCGTGAATGATATAGAAGGATACAGAGCCTATTACCTCTCCTCTGCTCAGCCATGGGAAATACAGTCACTCCTCAGGGCCCGGCCTGTTGCCGGAGATATGAATCTGCTCAGGGCATTCCAGCGTCTCAGAAAACAGGTTATCCTGCAGAGAGGACATGAAATCAAAGGTTCCGGGATACAGAAAATGAGAAAGAGAATTATCTCTGAGGTCTCCAGAGAATCCTCAGGATATGACATAAAAAACGGCCCGGGCGGGATCAAGGAAATAGAATACCTCATCCAATACCTTCAGTTGAAACATGCCGCGGGCAGACCCGATCTGATAGTCCATGACACAATGAATGCCTTTAAAAGACTTGCAAAATATGCTATTCTTGACGGGAAAAGCGTAGACTTCCTCCTCCAATCACAGAGATTCTTGAAATCAGTGGACACCCTGCTGAGATTCAATGAAGAGGATGTTGTAAAGGCCGATTCTGAGCTGCCTGATGTTATCAGCGGGTTCCTTCAGATAACATCAACCGATATGTTCCTGAAAAAGATAGAGGCAACGAGGCAGAAGGTATCTGAAATTGCACATACATATTATGAAGAAGGTGAGTAAACACATAACTCCCCCTTCTTAACCCCTCCCGTCCTCCCCTTAAGGTGAGGGGAGGTGAAGGTGGGGTTATGAATGAAGGGGTTAAGAGGGGGTTGGGGGGCGTTATTAAATACAATGGCAGTCTTAATCTTAAAAAACATACAGACTGAAGGCCCCGGGACAATAGAGGAATTTCTCAGGAATGAAGAGATCCCTTTTCATACCGTTGAACTGGGGCTTGGACAAATACCACCTCACCTGGAATCATTCAATACCCTGGTGATACTGGGGGGACCCATGGGGGTATATGACATGGAAACCTATCCCCATCTGATGATCGGCTCACGTATCATCAGGGAAGCGATTAACAGGGATTTAAAAATTCTCGGAATCTGTCTCGGTTCCCAGATGCTTGCCCATTGTCTCGGCGCAGAGGTCTATCCGGGACCCGAGAAAGAGATCGGATGGTATCATATTGATCTGACAGGAGAGGGGTTAAAAGACCCTTGTATGAGAAATTTGGCGATTCATCCGGAGGTTGGGGATTTCTGGAGAAAGTTCAGAGTGTTCCACTGGCACGGTGATACGTTCGAACTCCCACCGGGTGCGATCCTGCTGGCACGTTCTGCACGTTACAAAAACCAGGCATTCAGGTTTGGGAACACTATGTACGGACTCCAGTTTCACGTAGAGGTCACAAAGGACATGATCATGCAATGGCTTGAGGGAATGTCTGATGTGAAGAAGATTGTTGAGGAAACCGGGAGGATATATGAAGAATATACAGGAAGGGCAAGAAATTTCTATAAAACCTTTTTCCGGAAAAGATAAATATTATGTTTAGTAATCCCCCTTCATCCCCCTTTAGAAAAGGGGGACGTAAAATTGTGAATTTTAGGAATGGGGGACGTAAAATCGCAACGGCATTTTATAGAATGATGGAGCAACACAATGCTTTTATAGAGATACGCAGAAAGATAGTCCCCCTCTTTTTTAAAGAGGGGACAGGGGAGATTACCAATGAATAAATCATCCTTGCTGCCAAAAAAGGATAAAAATTAACAGGAGAGAAAAGATGGCAAAAGCAACGATCAAAAACAGTATGACAAAAACACGGGACAAAAAGGATGTTATGGAACTGGTCAGGAAACATGATGTGAAGTTTATTCGGCTCTGGTTCACGGATATCCACGGACAGTTGAAAAGCTTTGCCGTTCCGGTGGATGAGCTTGAATTTGCCTTTAACGAGGGAATGGGGTTTGACGGTTCTTCCATCAAAGGGTTTGCACGGATCGATGAGAGTGACATGATCGCCCGTCCTGATCCAACCACGTTTGTCATCCTCCCCTGGCGGCCGGCGGAGCGGGCTGTCGCCCGGATGTTCTGCGATATCTTTGAACCAGACGGCTCACCCTATAAGGGAGATCCGCGATATGTCCTCAAGGTCAACCTCGAAAAGGCAAAACAGAAGGGGTTTACCTTATACGTTGGGCCGGAACTTGAATACTTTTATTTCAAATCCGACAAAGCCACGGAAACACTCGATGAAGGAGGATACTTCGACTATCCACTGGATGCTGCAGAAGACCTCAGACGGGATACGATTCTCGCCCTCGAAACCATGGGGATTCAGGTTGAATACTCTCATCACGAAGTTGCTCATTCACAGCATGAGATAGACCTGCGATATGCAGATGCTCTCACCATGGCGGATATCGTCATGACACACAGAATCATTGTGAAGGAGATAGCCAAACAGTACAATGTCTATGCCACCTTCATGCCAAAACCCATCTATGGGCAGAACGGCAGCGGAATGCATACCCACCAGTCATTATTCAAGGGAAATCAGAATGCCTTCTTTGATCCGAAAGACCCGTATTTTCTCTCTGACACTGCCAAAAAATATATTGCCGGCCTCCTGACACACGTAAAAGTGAGGGTGCCTCTCTACAAGCCGGGCAAGGAAAAGGCAACCCGCCTTGAACTTCGTTCTCCTGATCCGTCCTGTAATCCTTACCTTGCCTTTGCCTGCATGCTGAATGCAGGACTGAAAGGAGTAGAAAAGGGGTATAAGCTCCCTGACCCCATGGAAATGGATGTGTACCACCTTTCTGAAGAGGAACGCGCAAAATACCATATCGACACCCTTCCGGGAAGCCTCAACAGGGCAATAGAGTACGCGGAAAGCAGTGAACTTCTCAGGGAAACGCTCGGTGACCATATCTTTGAGCAGTTTATAATGAGCAAGAAAGTTGAATGGGACGATTACCGGATAAAAATTCATCCCTTCGAAATAGAGAGGTATTTACCGATACTCTAAGAGGGAGGGGCCAAGGGGTCGAGGGGCCAAGGATTCAAGTGATTTTTGTATTTACACTCAAACCCTGGAATCCTGGAATCCTCGAACCCTTTTATTTTATTTTTCTGATATCTCCGGTTCAACGTGCACGACGATATCCACAACTGAGGGAAATTCTCTCTTGATGGTCTCTTCAATACTGTCAGCTATTCCGTGACTCTTTTCTGTTGAGAGATTTCTGTCCACGAGCACGTGAAGGTCAAGATAAATAGCATTTGCAGAGCCCCTGGTCCTGATATCATGACATCCCCGTACCCCATCCAGACTGTTTACTAAGGACTCCACAGCTCTCGTATTGAGGCAGACGGTATCCACAAGAACCGTCGAAGCATCCTTCAAAATCTCGTAGCCGATCCGTGCGATAAAAAAGGTGATAATGAGACCGACTATGACATCTGCATAAGGATACCCCAGTCGTGAAAAGACAAGACTTGCAATAACCGTAAGAGAAACAAGGATATCGCTCTTTGTATGCTTGGCATCGGCTATAAGAAATTCGCTGCCGAGCTGCTCTCCTTTGCTCTTTTCATAGAGCATCACAAAGATGTTCACTCCCGTGGTGATAATCATAATAAGAAAACTGACCTGTGTAACCTGTGTTGTATGATCCTCATGGAAGGATTGATATACTTTTTTCAATATCTCAAAACAGGTGGTAAACAGCATAACAGCGATGATAATGGTAAAGAGGGTTTCATATTTTTTATGTCCATAGGGGTGATCTTCATCCGGGGGATGGGATGCTATCCAGATTCCGATTATGCCTATTACATTGGAAGTTCCATCGAAAAAAGAATGAAAGCCATCAGACACCATCGCTACAGAATTCGTCATGAAGCCATAAACAGCTTTTGCGAGGGCAACAAGAACATTCAGAATCAATGTGGCGATGAGGACGTTCCGAACCTGTGAGGGATAGTCTGTTATTATAGAATGATCTGATCCCATCTCTTTTTGAATTCTCCAAACATCCCTTCTCCGATAGATTTTCTCATATTCCTGAAGAAATGCAAATAGAAATAGAGGTTGTGTATCGTATTCAATCTCATCGAGAGTATCTCCTTTGAGAGAAAGAGATGTCTCAGATATCCCCGCGAATAATTTCTGCAGGTGTAACAGTCACATTCAGGATCAAGAGGAGCCCCGTCTGCCTTGAACTCCTCCCTCTTGATACTGAGTTTACCCCTGCTTGTGAACAATGTTCCGTTCCGCGCATTCCGGGTGGGCATGACACAGTCGAACATATCAAACCCCGCCTCAACAGCTTTCAGGACGTCGCCCAGCTCACCTATCCCCATGAGATATCGGGGTTTATCCGTCGGGAGCAGCGGAGCGGTGAAACGGATCATCCTGTGCATATCTTCTTTCGGCTCTCCGACGCTGAGACCACCCACAGCATATCCGTCGAACCCGATCCCGATGAGCTCTTCGATATTCTTCTTCCGCAGATCTTCATAGAGACTCCCCTGAACAATACCGAACAAGGCCTGCCCTTCCCTCTTCAATTCCCTGCACCGGGCAGCCCATGTGACCGTTCTGTACATCGCAGTCATCGCGTATCCATGTGATGAAGGATATGGCGCACAGTCATCAATAACCATTGCGATATCAGACCCGAGGGAAGACTGAATCAACATGGCTTCTTCAGGCCCCAGGAAATGCATCGATCCGTCAAGATGAGATTTAAAATGAACACCGTCTTCCTCGATTT
>JAGSYM010000071.1 GCA_018262395.1 Nitrospirota bacterium
CTGTACGGAGAGAGTGTTGTAATGAGGATACTCCGTAAAGAAGGCATCGTCATAGACCTTGATCTCCTGGGCTTTGGACCACAAACCCTCCGGTCTTTCAATCAGCTGATCACGAAGCCAAACGGCATTTTCCTTGTTACGGGTCCAACGGGAAGCGGAAAAACCACAACGCTTTACGGGGCACTGGATAAGATCAACGCCCCCGACAAAAAGATCATAACCGTTGAAGACCCGGTCGAATACCAATTAAAAGGGGTAAACCAAATCCAGGTGAAACCGCAGATCGGCCTCAACTTTGCGAACACGCTGAGACATATCGTCAGACAGGACCCTGATATCATCATGATCGGTGAGATCAGGGATCTCGAGACGGCTGAGATAGCCATCCAGTCTGCCCTCACTGGTCACCTCGTCTTTTCGACATTACATACAAACGATGCGCCGAGCGCTATAACAAGACTCCTTGATATGGGCGTCGAGAACTTCTTGCTTTCATCGACAATCCGGGGAATCCTGGCGCAGAGGCTTGTGCGAGTCATCTGCCCGGCCTGCAAGGAAAAGGACACCACCGTCTCCGACAAAGAAGAACTGAAGCTTTTCGGTATTGACACGGGTCAATTACTGTACCACGGAAAAGGATGTGAACAGTGTGCCTCCACAGGGTACTATGGCAGAGCAGGAATCTTCGAACTGCTCGTCGTCAGCGATGAAATCAGGAAACTCATCTTAAAGAGTGCAGACGCCAATCAGATAAGGGAAACAGCGAAACGGCTTGGTATGAAAACCCTCCTCGAGGATGGTGCCGAAAAAATTAAGACTGGCGTAACCACCCTGAATGAGGTACTCAGGGTAACACAGGAGGCATAATGCCTGTCTTTTCATACCGGGCGACCACAATTGAGGGTGCAATTACAGAAGGTGTCATTGAAGCGACTGACGAAAATTCTGCGATAGAAAGGCTGAAAAACTCCGGTTATATCCCGCTCAGGATTGCAGCCCCCAGGGGCGACCTAAAGAAAAAATTCTCTCTGAGGTCTTCGAGAAGCGACCTCCTCACCTTCACAACAGAATTGTCAGCGCTGCTCGGCGCAGGATTGCCCTTGGACAGAAGCCTGAACATTCTTTCAGATATATCTGAAAGCAGGGAGATGAAAAGTGTAGTCCAGTCAATCCTGAAGTCTATCAGAGAGGGAAGCACATTTTCGGATGCAGTTCAAAAACATCCGGGGATATTCCCGAGACTGTATGTTAATATGATTCGGGCAGGTGAAGCCGGAGGAGTACTGGACGTTGTCCTTGACAAGCTTAACGAGTTCCTGGAATCCTCAAAGTCCTTAAAAGATCACATTATTTCCGTCATGATTTACCCCGCAATCCTGATTGCAACAAGCGGCCTGTCAATCGTTGTCCTTCTCACTTATGTGCTCCCGAAATTTTCCGTGATATTTGCTGAACTCGGAGGCGCGTTGCCCGTGCCTACACAAATATTGCTCGCTTTCAGCAATTCCCTCAAGAATTACTGGTGGATTTTCCTTGCCATATGCACAGCCGGGTGGATCATGCTGAAAAATTATAAGCGGACTGATTCAGGCAGATATAATTGGGACAGATTCAAACTGAGGATGATGGGAGACGTGATCCGGAAACTTGAGACAGCACGGTTTTGCAGAACCCTTGGGACATTGCTCAAGAGCGGCGTCCCACTCCTGCAAGCTCTACATAACTCAAAGGACATCATTAATAACCAGGTTATCGCCTCTGCGATTGACGCTGTTTCTGCGGGTGCAAAGGAAGGAAAAGGGATAGCAGTCCCCTTATCCAACACAAATGTTTTTCCACCGCTTGCGCTGTCGATGATCAAGGTTGGTGAAGAGACCGGCCAGCTGGATACAATGCTTCTGAAAGTTGCAAACACCTATGAAAAAAGTCTGAATGTAGCGATTAAAAGATTCGTCAGTCTCCTCGAACCTGTTATGATCCTGACCATGGGTCTGATTATCGCAGCCATTGTTATTTCAATACTGATGGCAATATTCAGCATCATAGAGCTTCCTTTCTGAGAATGAGAATTACTAATTTAAGTAATCCCCCTTTATCCCCCTTTAGAAAAGGGGGATAAACGTTTGAATACCATTCTGAAAAGAAAAACCCCTCTTTTTTAAAGAGGGGTAAGGGGAGATTGCTAAATATAGTTTTCTTTCTCAATATCTTATACAAACGAAATAAATGTTTTCCCAAAATAGATCAACAAAGAGCAAAGCGCAGATTTTCAACACTTCTCTTGGCGCCCCCCTTCGAGGGGGAGGGATTGGTAGGAGAGAATCCGGCTTCATGCTCCTTGAACTCATCATCGTTCTGTTTCTCATGTCGGTCATCCTCGGTCTTTCCGCAATCTTTTTTGCCAATAGCTTGCCGGGATACAGACTGAATGCAACGGTGAGAAATATCTCAACGACGATAAAACAGGCCCGCTCATTTGCCAAAATGTTAAATGAACAGCAGATAGTCACAATAGACCTCGAAAACAGGCAATATGTCCTTGAAGGTCATAATCCCAAGGACATCCCACAGGATATTTCTGTTAAAGTCATCGATCCTGTCTCAGGGGAAATAACTGACGGGAAGTACCACATCGTCGTCCATCAGACAGGAGGAGTGGAAGGGGGTACCATCGTCCTGTGGAATGCGAGGAAAACACTGAGCATCCAGATAGACCCAATTATCGGAACAGTAGGGGTGAAATAGATGCTCAATATGCATAGAGCCTATCTCAAAATAGTAATTTCGGGAAGAATCCGTCGCCCCCGCGAAGGCGGGGGGCCACTTCAGGCCTTGAAAAACATGGATTCCCACCTGCGCGGGAATGACAGAATCAAGTGTCCGATTTCCCCCCATGGCTTTACCCTCCTTGAAGTCCTTGTGGCGACAGCAATATTGGGAATTGCCGTTGCAGTTGTGCTCCAGCTTTTCTCCGCCAATCTGAGAGCTCTCGCGATGTCAGAGGATTATGTATCAGCCACAAAAAGGGCAGAAGCAAAAATGCTGGAGATACTGGATGATGCAGCCCTTGCCGAGACGACTTTCAGTGAGACAACCGGTGATGGATACAGGATAGATGTGTCGGTAACAAACGCCCTGGAGGAAAGAACAGAAAATATTCCGGTTAAACTTCTTGAGATCAGCCTGGCTGTTCACTGGACAAAGGGGACAAAAGAGAGATCGCTTAACTTGAAAACTATGAAAGCCGTAAAAAAAGAGCAAATCTTATGATGTGTTGTAAGCAGCAGAACATCAGAGATATTAACTGTATGCTGAAAAAGTATTCCTTTAAACAATTTGTCATGCTGAATTTATTTCAGCATCTCGTAAAATCAATAGGTTATGAGACCCTGAAACGAGTTCAGGGTGACAGACATAGACTTTTTCATCCCCATTTTAAAAATATGTGTCATTCCGGCTTGGCCGGAATCTTTCTTAAACGACCCCTTTTGTCCCCTCGTTGCGAGTCGATCCAGACCTTTGCAAAGGGAGAATCGATAATATCCTCTGCCCCTCGAATCGCCCACGCCTCGGTCACTCCCCACTTTTCTAAAGGGGGGTTAGGGGGGATTACTAATTCTTTGATAAAAATAAATTCCTGCCGGGGCTTCACCCTCCTTGAATTAACGATCTCGATTGCACTCATCGGGATCATCGTACTGATCATTGGCGGTGCCATGAGGCTTGGGACACGAGCCATCGAGTCAGGCGAAAAACGGATAGCCTATCTTGAAAGGACCAGATCCTCGCTGAATATCATCGACTCTCAGATCCAGTCATTCATCCCTCTCGTTTATGTCGAAGATGGCGAAAAAAAATACTATTTTAAGGGGGATAGGGAGACCCTCCAGTTTTCAACGAACTACTCTATCTGGGGCGGAGAGAAGGGATATGTAATAACCACTTACTCGGTCAAGTTACTGGAGAACGGCAAACAGGCTATCTTTGCCTCAGAGACTGTCGCCGGCAGGCACAACAGGGTTGAAACCATGCTCTCTAATCCTTCTGAGAGAATTTTTTTCGAATATTTTTCCAAGGACCCGACAGAGGAAGCCGGCACGTGGACAGATCAATGGACAGACAATGTTAGTATCCCTGGAACAGATCAAGCAGGCATACCGGAAAAAATAAGAATCCATTTTATTGAAGGAGCTGATGATCTTGCATTTGTCATCCCTGTCAGGGTCAAGAAGTCGGCAGCAGACTTGGCAGCAGCCGGTGGGTTCGAGGCTGAATTCTTTGAGGAAGAATAGACTTGGTATCTTGAAACGCATATCTTCACAAAAGGGTGTTGCACTCCTCATGGTCTTATGGGTATTGACGATCCTCCTGGTCATAGTCTTCTCGTTCTCCTTCATGACGAGGACAGAGATGCTCTCGACAGCATCGTTTCGAGGTGGCCTGGAAAGAAAATTCATTGCCGAGGGAGGAATGGAAAGAGCTATCATGGAGCTCTTCTACAGAAACGTCTATAAAAACCAGACTATTGAACTCGAAGGTCGAGAGGTCTGGCAGGTAGACGGAACTCCTTATACCGGTCAGCTTGGCAACGGGACGTACACAGTCAGCATTGTTGATGAATCGGGCAAGGTAGACATAAACTCTGCTTCTGAGTTACTATTAAAAAATCTTTTATTAGCGATAGATATTCCCGAAGAAGAGGCGGATACCATTGTTGATTCAATGATGGACTGGAAGGATTCTGATGATCTGCACAGGATCCACGGAGCTGAGAACGACTACTATATGTCCCTTCAGAACCCCTATAAGGCAAAAAATGCCCGTTTTGACAGCCTGGAAGAACTTCTTCTGGTAAAAGGAGTCACATCGGATATCCTCTATGGAAACAAGGACAGGCACGGGCTTATCGATTTTATCACCGTGTATACAAAAAAGAACAGAATCAATATCAATGCTGCGCCCAAAGAAGTGCTGATGGCAATTCCAAACATGACTCCGGAACTTGCAGACAGCATCATAAGTTCCCGGCAGACGGTGGAGACGACGGGCACAACGAATGCCCAGGGAGTTCTCGGAGAAAACTACAGTCTGATGTCACAGTATATAACAACTGCGAGTTCGAATGTGTTCTCTATTGATGCTGTGGGACGCAAGGAGAATGAAAAGGGAGCATACGCTATAAGGGCAACAGTCGTTTTGACCCCAACGACTTCCCTTGACGAACTGCCCTATAAATTTGTTTACTACAAAAAACCGGTCACGATAACCCAATGAACGGAACTGCCGTAATCAACAGGCTATCGACATGGGCAGCAACTTCTTCATCACTTGTGAAGAAGATTACCGATCCCATTGCACGATTGCTAACCTTCAGTCTTGCTGATGACATCATCTATCCTGCAAAGACCGTATCTGCATCCCTCGACAAGGGTGCTCTGTCTGTGGCCTATGGCAGGAGATTGTTCTCCCGAATGAAAATTCAGGGGATCCGGGAATACTCCTTTGAAGGCAGGTATCCGCAACCTGAAGTCTTTGCCACCTCCCTGTCTTTGGCAATCAATGATCTTGGAGCAACCAACGCAGATGTGACCCTGAGCATTCCAAAGGCATGGACGATTGTGAAGACCGCAGAGTTTCCGGTTACGGTCAAGGAAAATCTGTCTGATGTTATTACGTATGAACTTGACAGGATCACTCCCTTCAATTCGGGAAATGCTTTCTATGACTTCAGGGTACTCAGAGAAAAAGAAGGGAAACTTTCCGTCCTTGTCGTTGCAGTGAAGGCTGATGTCATCCAGCCGTATATCGATGCGCTCAGGGAAAAGGGCATATCTGTCAGCAGGGTGACAGCCAATCTTTCAGGCATCGAAACGCTCTGCCGCTTTATCGGCATGAAAAGAGATATCGTGTTCCTTGAGTTGAGGGAAGACGGATACGAGGGTGCCCTGTTCCTGAACACTGAGATATCAAATGTTTTGTCAGGCAATTTCCTCACAGATGACGAACGATTAAACGCGGATTTGGTTATTAAAGAAATTACCCCCCTCATGGATACAATAAAAAGCAGCGGGAGAGAGCCACACATAATGGTTCATCTCAAAGAGACACGTCCCGGACTGAAAGAACTTCTCAAGACACAGTTACAGCAGCCTGTTTCCATTCTCAACGAGACAGATATTAGACTCAAACATCCTGCATCAGAAAAAGGTATTCCCTATGCAGCTATTGGAGGAGCTTTGGAATCCTTGTGGCCAAAGGCAA
>JAGSYM010000342.1 GCA_018262395.1 Nitrospirota bacterium
TCACCTGAGACATTTTGGAACATGAGGTCTTTTGCCTCAATATAGATAATCCCGGCGCGCATTTTTCCGGCTATCCGGATACTCTTCGTCTGCCCCAGTTCAGCCAAGGATTTCCCGTTGGCATTAACACTGAGAACAGTAATCTCACCGCCCCGCAAAATAGTGAAGATGTTTCTGATAAGCGGTATATCTTCCCCTAGGCCAAGGGCAGAGTCGCGGACAGGCTGCACAGAGATTGATTTCCCCTCCAGGGTGACTGTTATGATGCCGGAATTGCGATTAAGGTCATATTGCCCTGAGAAATTCAGGGCCGGCCGGCTGATTTTTGCCTGTTTGATACGAACTGACACAGCCTCTGGTTTGATCTCTATGTCGCCTTTTATTATCGTCTCTCCAAGCGTTGTCCGTTTTTTCCCTCTGGAGACTGAAAGTTCAGATACCGAACTTTCCATTGACGCATTGACCACTCTGAGGCCCGCTGCCTCAAATTTCACTGACATGTCAGCCCCGGAAACTCCTACCTGTCTGGCTGTTTCTTCTGAGATGAAAGCGATAAGCTTGTCGGGACGGAGATGCTTGAGACGGATGGTCCCATTGCTTTTCAGGTTATCTGCCTCTATTGACGACGAGACTGAAAAATTGTCCCAGAGGTTTGACCTGCTGGTAATTTCGATATCCAGTTTTTTTTGTGAGACACTGATCTGCGATTGAATAAGATCAAAGGAAAAAGCGATCTTGCCCCCCTTTGTGAATTCAAGTTTGCCGCCTCTTATGCCAACACGAAGGCCAGGCATTGCTGATGCGAGATAATGGGTCACCGAACGGACCTTCTCTTCGATCTCTTCCAAAGAAGGCTTATCCATATCCTCAGAGATCTTGACGGTGAAGTCCGGCGCTTCAAGACTGAGTTTTGCAATCCGTACCTTGCCTTTAATGAGTGACCATAGGCTGGGATACGTTTTGAGGGACAAAACAGAACCTTCTGCCTTATCTGGTATTGACAGTTGCACCTGATGAAAAATGATTTCGGGAAGGGGAAAGAGGTGAAATTCCGAGTTCCCGTATGTAATACTGGCGCCGGCTTTGCCGATGAGGTATGCATTTATTTGTTCTTTTACGGATTCTGAATTAATTAGCTTTGCTGCAGAAAAATAGAGTACGACAGACAAGACCAGGACCAGCCCAAGCAGGCCTCCAATCAGCAGGAATATTTTACGCCGTGTGCTCATATAATCATTATACCTTGAATGTCTCTGTAAGCTTTGCGGTATCTTTTTGATCGGTTTCCTTGTGGATACCATGAATGATGGGACGGCGATTACAGAGGGGTAATCAGATATGTAAATAAGAAATCCTGTGAGATTCCGAGACATGGTAAAAATAGCTTTCAGGGACGATCCTCATCTAATATGGACAATAAAAGAACGAGGGTAAAATATGAATAGCATGTTATCGGTGAACTTTTTAACGCAGAGTAGAAAATATGGTGAGGGTTTCCAAATGGAAGTGATTTACATAAGCCGTCAACTCAAATGCTGACTACCATAGATGAAGGTATGGCTACTTATGAAGGAGCTTAACCAGAATAATAAGCACCACAATATTTACTGATGAGACAATTCTTTTTTAGGTGAATAGTTAGCCATAGCAATATCGTTTTCGTATAGATATTCCGATAGAGTCGGGCAGCGTCTGTAGGTCTGCTTAAAGCAGTAAGTTTCCATTCTTTCAATTCTTGGAATATACCTCGATGCTGATGCACCACAAGTCCCGATGTATCCTTCTTTAAAATAGGGACAGCTCATGTATACCTCAATTGAAAATAATTTCATGAGACACGTTACCACCCAATTATGAACATGATTTGAATTTATGAATGAGATAAGGGAAACTTGCCATTAAATCTTGTTAACCATCATTAAGGAGAGTCACAAG
Source organism: Nitrospirota bacterium (assembly GCA_018262395.1). The sequence goes on from JAGSYM010000342.1 coordinate 1,936, forward strand.
ACAATAAAAAAAGTGGTGTTTGCATCTTCCTTTGCCCAACGGTTTGAACCTTTTGAGAACCTACGCCTGAAACTTATTCCATCCAAGCGTTAAGTGTCTTCAGTCCTAAACCTGTTTTGCTGAGTTCGAGAAGAGCAAAACCACCACTCCCTGTTTCTGCCTTTAATTAATTTATAGTCTGCTGATAATTATGGCGTCGGCTGGACAGACCTCTTTGCAAGTGCCACAGTTGATGCAATAGGAGGAGCGGGAAGGCAAGCTCTTGCCCTCTGACATTTCAAAGCACTTCACCGGGCAGGCGTTTATGCAATCCCCACACCCCGTACATTTCTCCCAATCGACTAAGGCTATATACACCCGCTTTTACCTCTTCAATAATATTTGTATGCCTACTCCGGAGAACTTCCGCTATTTTTAGTGTTCTGAATTTTACCGTGGTAGGGCATATGGTGATATGACATGAATCATATTAGATAAATAACAGGACGATAAAAAAGAAGAAGTCAATATCTTGGAATGGGTATGCTTAGATGTTTTTTAGTGGATGCTTCGGTAGATGCTTCAGGCTTCCCCCTCGTTGCCGGGGGCTTGCTCACCACATCTTACTCCCGCTTCCTAACCTAATTACTTAGTTCTAAGCCTTAACCCATACCAAGACATTGACTTCTGTTGATTTCATCGTAGTCCCATTTGATATGGTTGTCAAGAATATTTTTTAATTTAATTTTTTTAATTTTTGAATTTTTGAATTTTTTGAATATCCTGCCTTTGGAATATAAATAAAAAAATATACCTGTCTTTGAGCTGCGGTCCTGTTGGAGAGAATCTTCAATTTCTGGTATTATTGACGATGTCTCGTACTAATGGCTCTGTAAAAGCTATTCTCTACGCGTTGGCGGCTAATTTGGGTATTGCTCTGGCAAAAGGTTTCGCTGCCTGGTATACCAGATTAGGGGCGATGCTTGCTGAGTCCATACATTCCTTTGCGCACACTGTTAACCAGATACTTCTTCTTGTGGGGCTCAGGAGGGCAAAAAGGCCTGTCTCTGAAGATCACCCTCTGGGGTACGGCAAGGCGATCTACTTCTGGTCCTTCATCGTCGCTGTCATGCTGTTTAGCATGGGAGGTCGCAGATGTGTATAAACTCATCACTCTTCAGCTAGCACGGAACTGATGGTTTCAGTCAAGGTCGGGATGCAGGAGAAAAATGCTGCCTTACAACTGATTGAGGACATCAACCTGGTTGAGGCAGCATTCAAGACGAGTTTCCCGCAGGCGCGCTGGATTTTTGTTGAGCCGGACGTGCACGACTGAGTTATTCAAGCGGAGTGAGGTGAGATGTGCGGGGCGGGGATTATATGATAAGCACCTTCTTGCATTTATTGCCAGATTACTGGTTGTCTCTGAAACATGGAGGTAACGTTTGTGTGCAGAAACATTAAAACCCTGTTCAACTTCGACCCGCCTGTGACGGACGAAGAGATCCGTGCTGCCGCACTGCAATTTGTGAAAAAAGTGAGCGGTTTCAACAAGCCATCTAAAGCCAACGAAGCTGCATTCCTTGCTGCTGTTGACGAAGTAGCTGCAGCTTCCAGAAATCTTCTGAGTTCGCTTGAGACAAACGCACCACCGAGGAACCGTGCAAAAGAGACCGCCAGGGCACGAGCGCGCGCCGCTCGAAGATTTCCCGCGTGAGCACGTCGCCTGTTAACAGCTTAGCCGCCATCCATCCCCGACGTTACTGATGCCAGCCCGATAAATATGAGTGCTACTGGCGCTAATGTGGCGCTGGTCAATACCACAGTATCACTCGGATGCAACGGAGGGTCAACACCTTTCCCTCCTGCTTCACTTGCGCAGATCATTGATCTCGTCAGATGGGGTTCAGCAAATTTCTTTGAGGCAGCCGCAGCACCTGGGACAAGCAATATATTAGCCTTATCCCGAATGGATGGTGGTCTTACAGACACCGATAACAACGCTGCCGACTTCTTCACTGGC
>JAGSYM010000072.1 GCA_018262395.1 Nitrospirota bacterium
ATCAAATGCATTTTTCAGGTTCAGGGCTCGGTTGCTTGCGAATCCTCTCGTAAGACTTCTTCAGCTGCCTCCTGATCCTCTTTTTTCACCAAGACCTTTATCTCCCCAATTTTTCCTATATTTACCGGATATGGGCTCACTTTTGATGACCGCAGGACAACGGGGATTCCGCCGCTTTCAAGCACGTCTTTTATCATCTCCGCCTCGAGAGAATCATAGGTAATCAGTATCTCAACCCATTCATTGCCCATAACGCGTTACTTGATCCTTTTTGAGATAGCCTTGAACTCTTGCGTACCGGCAATATGCAAGAGCTGAAACAGAACTGTTTCGGTGCATGTGATGACAGCCCCGGCATCACGCATGAATTCGCAGGCAACTTTCCAGTTTTCTTTGGTCCTTGAACAGACGGCGTCCTTTACCAGATGGACATTGAATTCCTCCCGCAGGAGGCTGATACCCGTCTGAAGGATACATATATGGGTTTCCATACCGGTCACGATGAGGGTTTGTCTGTTCAGTTTTCTGATTGCATTCATGAACGATGGTTCGTCGCAGCAACTGAACGTCAACTTCTCGATTGGCCGATACTCAGGTAATGCCTTTCGTATTGGCTCTACGGTCTGTCCTATCCCTTTTGGGTACTGCTCGGTCAGGACAACAGGAATATCAAGCATTTTTGCAAGTTCAATCAGATGCAGGCAATTATTGACGACAGCGTCTTTCATTTTCATGACTGCTGCAAGCCTCTCCTGAATATCAATAATCAAGAGAGCGGAACTTTTTTTATCAAGGAAGAATTTTTCCATCCAAGCTCCTTTCGGAAAAGTGATAATCTCAAAAAATCAATTCAATATTTTTTGGAAAATCCCTCCTAACCTCCCTTTGCCAAAGGGAGGGATAATTCCCCTCTATCAAGAGGGGTGAGGGGAGATTTTCTAGTAAATTTTTATCAATTGTGTAAATCTTATTAACAGTGAATATCACTGCAACAGTATACTTCACTCTTTCCCCATCAATCAATAATCAATCATGGAACCCAATCTGGTATAATTTGAAATCTTTTGTGCATATATGGTTGTCGCCCTGAACTTGATTCAGGGTCTCCAAGTTCTGACTGATGAGATGCTGAAACAAGTTCAGCATGACAGAGTAAAGGATATTTGTTTATGAACCCATCCTGGAAAGACAATATTTCCTTCATCCTTGTTGAGCCTCAGGAACCGGGCAATATCGGGGCTGCTGCCCGTGCTTTGCAAAACATGGGGTTCAGGAATCTTGAACTGGTCAACCCTGGGTATTTTCGAACGAAGGAAGCGAAGCGGATGTCATGCCAGGGCTATGATCTTCTGAAACAGGCGACAGTACATGCACAGTTCTCCGACGCCATAGATGATAAGCACCTGATTGTTGGTACATAAGAGATAGTGTCAGAAAAATCATTACCGCTGCCGGGAGAAATAACGTGGCAATAATATTCGGCAGGGAACGGAATGGTCTGACGAACCAGGAAGTGAACGAATGCGGGCTCCTTGTTACCATACCATCCGAACCGGAAACCCCTTCCCTGAACCTTGCACAGAGTGTCCTCCTTGTAGCGTATGAACTGAGTCAAAAATCATACAAGACTGCATTGCCGGAACTGGTAAAGCACGAAAAAGTGACAGCCCTCTGTGAAAAAATAGAGTCAACCCTCAAACTCCTTGAATTTATCCCGCGGGGTGACAGGGACCTTGAGAAAAAGATCATGAAAAACCTGAAGCACCTCATCGGCAGGTCCGGACTTACCGAGTGGGAACTCAAGATGCTCTATGGAATCTGCTCTCAGATCGAGAGAAAGCTGAAGGATGTGTAACTAAAGTCTCTCTTTAAAATTGCACATAAATTAAGAATTCACGAATTGTGGTAGGCAATTTAAAATAGTATCTGACATGGAATTCCCTCGATTTCAAATGCCTTCATCAACTCCGTTCCTTTTTGTAAGAAAAAACGGTCTTCCGCGGCCCACTGTAGTCTGTGCCTTTTGTATTCCGAATCTGCATAATGATAGTTCAGCCTGTCAAGGAGCACATACTCCACCTTACCCTTAAGAGAGCTAACCAACCCCTCTGCCCCTAAAAGAATCGGTGCTATCATGACAAAGGTTTTTATCCCTTCTGCGCTAAGTTTTGCCAGAGCTTCGATCCTCTGCCATGATGGTGGTGCTTTTGGTTCAAAGATTTTCCTAATCTCCTCATCCGCTGTTGTTATGGTCAACCCAACCTCTCCATTATGTGCTCTCTTGAGTATGTCGATATCCCTCAAGACAAGAGGAGATTTGGTCTGAACCGCAAAAGGCCAGCCGTTTTCAACAAGGATGGAAAGACATTTGCTCGTAACCATATATTCTTTTTCTAATGGCTGATAAGGATCACATACCCCGCTTATCCATACTCTCCCCACCTTTTTTCGCTTCACCTCACGGGCCAACAGCTCGGGGGCGTTTATTTTTATATCGACAAATTCCCCCCATGGCTCCTTATGGCCCGTAAACCTCTTCATGAATTTGGCGTAGCAGTAAACGCAATTATGCTGACAGCCAACATAAGGATTTAACGCATAGTCATAGACCTGAGATTTTGAAAGGATGGTCTTTGCTCTTATTTCTCTGATCTTCATTTTCTACACGTTTACGAATCAGTCAATTTCCAACGGCGCTTGTGAAATATATTATACAGGTAAGGCTGGTGAATGAATCCTTCCTCCTGTAAGATAGGATTGGCTGTTTCCTAAAATAAACCTGCTCAGGTAAAATCAATCATGCCTCAGGAGAAAATCGATGTTCAGCCTGAAGAAACAGGGGAAAGAATAGACACCTTCCTTGCGAGAAAGATCGGTATAACCCGTTCACAGATACAGAAGCTCATAGAAGAAGGCAATGTCCTCGTCAATGAGAAGCCGGTGAATCAGAATTACCGGGTAAAGACGAAGGATCTCATAAACATCAGGCTTATCGAGAAAAAGAACGAGGAGCTTATCCCTGAAAACATACCGCTTGCTATTCTCTATAAAGACAATCATCTCGTTGTGGTGAATAAACCTCCGGGCATGGTCGTGTACCCAGCCGCAGGCCACGGTCATGGCACGCTTATGAATGCTCTCTCCTTTTCCTGCGGCCATCTTGCATCTGTGGGAGGTCCTCTCAGGCCGGGTGTGGTGCACAGGCTCGATAAGGATACGTCCGGGGTGATGGTTGTTGCCCTCGATGACAGCACGTATTACAGCCTCGCTGAACAGTTTGAAGAGAGGAGTATCAACCGAAGATACTGTACGCTGGTTTATGGTGATTTGAAAGAGAATGAAGGCCGGATTACACTGAAGATCGGGCGGTCAGAATCAGATCGAAAAAAGATGTCAACGCGCTCGAAGAGGGGGAAAGAGGCTGTTACTCAATGGACGGTGATTAAGAGATTCGGGAATGCTACGTTAATCAGGGTGAAACTCGGCACCGGCCGGACACATCAGATAAGGGTGCATTTTGCATCCGTAGGGTATCCTGTTCTTGGAGACAGGACATATGGAAAGAAGACAGAGCTTGAGATCAAGGGGAAGAGAAAAATCCTGTTCCCCCGCCAGATGCTGCACGCAGAACTGCTGGGGTTTACTCATCCTGTCACCGGTCAGTATATGGAATTCTCAAGCCCCTTGCCGGAGGACATGCAGCAGAAGATCGAAGAGCTTCAGGCTCTTAGTCCCCGAAGCTGATACCCAGGGAACGAGCTGTTTTGATGATATCAGAGTTCGGGGATACTGCTTTCGTCACACCAATTGCCTCTTCTATCGGAACGGCAACAATCTCGGTTGAACGAATTGCTGCCATGGAACCGAATTTTCTCGCCTCGGCAAACCTGACCGCTGCAGCTCCGAATCTCAATGCAAGGAGTCTGTCAAAAGTCGTTGGTGCCCCCCCTCTTTGCAGATGTCCCAGAACAATGTACCTTGTTTCCTTGCCGGTGACAGTACCGATTGCATCCGCTACTTTTCTCCCGATTCCGCCGAGCCTGGCCTCACCGCCGAGCTCTCCTTTTTCCATTATGGTGATATCTCCGCCGTGCGGTTTAGCTCCTTCTGCCACAACCACAATTGCATAGTCCTGACCGATAAGAGCAAGTTGCCTGATTTTATTGCACACCTTTTCGAGATCGAACGGTATTTCAGGAATCAGGATGACATCGGCTGAACCGGATATGCCCGAATACAGGGCAATCCATCCGACGTACCTTCCCATTACCTCAACAACCATAACCCTGTCGTGGGATTTTGCTGTTGTATGAAGCTTGTCAATGGCCTCGGTAGCAGTATTGACTGCTGTATCAAATCCAAAGGTTAAATCAGTGCAACTGATGTCGTTATCGATGGTTTTTGGTACCCCGATAATCGGCATACCCTTCTTAATAAACTTGTTCGCAATGCGGAGACTGCCGTCACCCCCGATTGCGATAAGCGCATCGAACCCGAGCGCCTTAAAGTTGGAAACAATCGTGTCAGATATATCAGTCTCGACAAAACTCCCATCCTGTTTTGGCACCGGGTAATCGAACGGATTTCCCTTGATTGCGGTACCGAGAATCGTTCCGCCGATGTTCGTAATATCCCAGACAGACTCAGGAGTCAACCGCGTGATCTGTTTTGTATCAATGAGTCCCCGGTAACCGTATTTGATTCCATATACTTCCCAACCCTTCTGATTAGCGGCAAGTACGACACTCCGTATCACGGCATTCAGTCCGGGAGCATCACCTCCACCTGTATTGATGGCTATTTTCATTCTACAACCTCCACTGCTTCTTTTTTTGATACCCTCGGAGGAGGGGAAGGAATTTTTGACGGATAACCAACAGGAACTATAGTAACAGGTCTCAGATGTCTTGGCAAATTCAATATCCTGACGACTTCTCTCTCTTGAAATGCGCCGACCCACGTTGAACCGAGACCGTTTTCATGCGCAACGAGCATCATTCCCATGATGCTGAGCGCCACATCCTGGATTGTATATAACTCAACACCCCGCTCGCCATATTTTGAAGATATTCGGCTATCGGAGCATCCAACAATGACAAGCGGTGCATCTGCGATAAAATTCTGGTTTAAAGCTGCCTGAGCGAGCATTTTTCTCATTTTCTCGTTTCTTACGAAATAGAATTTCCGTGCCTGGAGATTGCCGGCACTTGGCGCCCATATCAGCGCCTCCATGAGCTTGTCGAGAAGCTCATCAGGGATTGTTTTCTTCTGAAAGTCCCGGATACTCCTCCGCTCTCTGACTGCTCTTAAAATGTCCATGTTTTTCTGTTATTTATGGTTTCCAGTGTTCCACAAATTTACCGCCTTTTGTCATCCAGATAACATACGGTAAAACTGTTACATCGCCTTTTGCGTCAAAGGTAATCTTTCCCAGAGCAACATCAAATTCCAGCGAATGTAGTTTGTCACTGATCACCTTGCCCTCAATGCTCTGAGCCTCTTTGATTGCGGTCAGAAGAATGTTCGCTGCATCATATGCATAAATGGAATACGGTCCGATCTCCCCGAAACGGGCGCGGTAGCGTTCAATGAAACTTTTCGCGCTTGGTATATTATTCGGATCAGGACTGAATGTGAGAAGAGTGCCCTCTGCTGCCTCATTTCCGGCAATCTCTATGAATTTTGCGTCTATTGTTCCGTCACCACTCATGAAAGGAGCATTTAGGCCAAGCTCCTTTGCCTGTTTTACCAGGAGTCCGGCCTCGGGATAGATGCCTCCAAAAAAGATGAGTTCCGGATTCTTGCTTTTGACTGCTGTCAGAATCATCTTAAAGTCCTTGTCACCCTGCACGATACCTCCATAATAGACAACTTCAACTCCAGCTCCGAGAAATCTCTTGAACTCATCAGCAAGCCCCTGTCCATATGTCGTTTTATCATGGAGGACAGCAACACGCTTTAATGTAAGGATCTGCGAAGCATATTCTGCTCCGACCTTTCCCTGCTGATCATCTCTGCCGCATACCCTGAATACATTGGTGTATCCTTTTTCTGTAAGCTGAGGGTTTGTTGAACCGGGTGAAATCATGGGAATCCCTGCCCTGTGGTAGACATCGGAGGCGGGGATGGAACAGCTCGAATTGAAGTGGCCGATCACTCCTGCCACACCTTCATTCACCATTTTATTTGCTACAGAAACAGCCTGTTTCGGATCATGCTGGTCATCGCTGACGATTAACTCAATTTTTTTACCGAGGACTCCGCCCTTGCTGTTCCACTCCTCAACAGCGAGAGTCGCGCCGTTCTTGAAGTCCATGCCCATTTTTGCCTGGTCGCCTGTAATGGGACCGGCAATACCAATTCTGATCACATCTTCTTTCTTCTGGCAGCCAAAGGATAAGAGGCAAAGGCATAAGAGGGGAAAAAGGATTTTTTTCATGTTAACCTCCCGAGGAATGAATGATATCCAAAAACCTTCCTGCATTTTCTTTGATATCGCCCTTGAGAATTGCTGATGCCACGGCAACTGCATCAATGCCTGTCTCAAAAACCGAGCGAACATTTTCGAGATGAATGCCGCCTATCGCTACAATCGGAATGTGTACCCGGCTTCTGACCTGGGCAAGCTGAGCAGTTCCCTTCGGACGGCCAGCATCTTTTGTATCTGTAAGAAAAATAGGGCCAAAACCAATATAGTCAGCCCCCAATGCTTCGGCATCGACTGCCTGCTCCATCGAGTGGGACGAGAGGCCGATCAATCTGTCTCTGCCAAGCATTTCCCGGGCTTTTTGTGCAGGCAGGTCATCCTGACCCAGATGCACTCCGTCTGCGTCTACGGCGAGTGCAATATCAGTATGGTCATTGACTATGAGTACTGCGTTGTACTCCCTTGTGATGCTTCTGAGGATCAGGGCGTTTCTGTAAATGTCCCGTCTTGATCCTTCCTTGTCCCTGTATTGCACCCATTTCACTCCGGACTCGAGCACCAACCGTACCATATCTTCATAGGGGAGACTGCATACCTTACGATCAGTGATAAAGCAAAGCCCGCCCAGGTACATAACGGCTAAACATTTTCCCGGGTGCTGTCGAGCTTCTCAATGAAATTGGTGTGAAAATGTCCACTGATGAAATCAGGATTATTCAGGACTTTCTTATGGAACGGGATGGTGGTATTCACCCCTTCGATGATGAATTCTTCAAGCGCACTCCTCATTTTCATAATCGCCTCTGACCGGTCTTTCCCGTAAACGATCAGCTTGGCAATGAGCGAGTCATAGTGAGACGGAATGATATACCCGTTGTATATTGCAGTATCCACCCTCACGCCCGGGCCACCGGGAAAGGACAGAAATGTGATTGTGCCGGGTGAAGGGATGAAGCGTTCAGGATCTTCTGCGTTAATCCGGCATTCTATGGCATGACCTGACGGTTTTATCTGGTTCTGTCTGTATTCGAGCGGAAGTCCCGCTGCAAGTTTT
>JAGSYM010000073.1 GCA_018262395.1 Nitrospirota bacterium
CGCTTGACAATGAATCGCTCCTGAAGGCTTCTGCAGCCTGCAGACTGATCATCACTGCTGAAGAACATTCCATAATCGGCGGCCTCGGAAGTGCTGTGAGCGAATTCCTCTCGGAAAACAATCCGACTAAGGTACTCAGAATCGGTATCAAAGATGATTTCGGGTGTTCAGGAACGTCGGATGAACTCATGCACCTGTACGGCCTGACTGCAGATAATCTTGTGCGTTCTATTAAAGAGGCACTGGCGTAGATGCAGGGTGCGAAACCTGAAAGCAATAATCCCGCAAGCTTAACCTTCGGTCTTTATAGTTTGGGTTTGCCTGTCATTCCCGCTCGAAGCGAGTCATCGCGGAGAGTCGCATCGACTTGTCGGGAATCCTTTTTTATGAAGATAGATTCTGGACAAGCCAGAATGACAGATTTGAGACATTACACCCAGTCGCAGGATCGATCTTTATCATATATCTCTTTTGCCTCATAAAATGATAGATTTTCAAAACGTATCAAAACACTACGATAATTATACTGCCCTTCGAAAAATAACTTTTTCGATCGAAAAAGGGGAGCTGATATTTATTACCGGCCCAAGCGGTTCAGGAAAATCAACACTCCTGAAACTAATCTACAGGGCTGAAATTCCAGACGAGGGAAGCATCAGGGTAATGGATTGGGCAATGCATACCCTGAAGGAATCCGATATCCCTTTATTGAGGAGACATATTGGTGTAGTGTTCCAGGATTTCAGGCTCCTGGACAACAGAAGTGTATTTGATAATGTTGCCGTTGCGCTCAGGATTCGGGGTGTGGACGAAAAAGAACTGAAAGTGCGCGTATTCGATGCTCTGAAAACAGTTAATCTCAGGCACAAGTCCGACAATTATCCTCCGTCCTTGTCCGGTGGGGAACAGCAGAGGATTTCTCTTGCACGGGCGATTGTATCAGACCCTACAATCATCCTTGCTGATGAACCGACGGGTAATGTTGACCCTGACACGTCTGCCGGAATCATGAGGACATTCAAGGATATCAATGCTCGAGGCACAACGGTTCTCATCGCGACACATAACAGAGAGCTTTTCCGGAATACAGGCAGAAGGGTATTGAAGCTTGATTTTGGCAATTTTGCCGGCGAGGAGATTGCCTGAATGACGTTCTCCTATTCATTCAGACTTGCTCTGCAGAGTATCCTGCGCGAGAAATGGATATATCTTCTTTCTGTTATGACTATCGCGGCAGGTCTCCTGTTCACAACAATAACCGTCCTCTTTGTTTACAATATCGATTCTGCAACGAAGAAACTCCCGGAAAAGTTTTCAGTCATGCTCTATCTCAGTGACACGATATCGCAGCAGGAGAGAGACAATATCATCACTACTGTTCAAAAAGACCGTGCGGTCGACAAAGCTGTCTTTATACCGAAGGATCAGGCATTGAAAGAACTAAAGAGCACGCTGAAGGATTCGGCGTTCATACTCGAAGGGCTTGGAGAAAATCCCCTGCCTGACTCTCTTGAGATTAAATTTAAGAGCGATGCTGTAGGGCCTGACGCTGTGCAACGTCTCGCAAACAGCGTGAAAGATATGAAGGGGATACAGGAGATAGAATATGGTGAAAATTTCCTGTCCGCTGTCCATTCCCTGAGAACAGGAATGAAGACCATTGGGATGACCATCTTCATCATCATGTCTGTCGGTATGCTTTTCGTCTGTTACAGCACCGTGAAGATACTTTTCTACAGAAAAGACCGGGAAATAGAAACCTATAAACTCCTCGGTGCAACGAGGAGTTTTATCAGGACACCCTTCCTTCTTGAAGGAGCAGTCATCGGCTTTGCCGGCGGACTGTTAAGCCTTATAGGAATTCAAACACTGTATTACGTTCTTGTTTTCAGGCTGAGCGCAACATTTCCCCTGCTGAAGCTGATTGCCTTCCCGATTGATCTGTCACTTGCCATCCCACTGTCAGGCCTTCTCATTGGAATAACAGGTGCCGCGATAGCAATCGGGAGGATCAGGTATTGAAAATACCTGACCGAAACCGAGTTAAACCCGCAATCCTTTCTCTCTTCTCGTGCTTCCTGTTTTTCACCTTTTTCCCCCTATCGGTCTCCTGCCCCGCCGCTTCTTCACCACAGGATGAGTTTAAAAAAATTCAGAAAGATATCAAAGCACAGAAAGAAAAACTTGAACAGGTAAGGAAACGTGAATCCTCGATCCTTACCGAGATTGAACAAACCAATAAACAGCTGAAGGTTGTCGAGAGCGACCTCAGAAAGTATAAAATCAGGCTTGCAAATACAGAAGCGAGAATATCACAGGTAGAACAGGAAATCTCTGTCTCCAGAGGTACTCTTGAAAGACACAGACAGTGGATGAAGAGGAAAATCAGGACAATTCATAAGTACGGCCGGAATTCGGATGTCATGCTTTTGTTACTGAGCGCCGGAGACATGTCGCAATTAATACGGATCGGGAAAAATCTTCAATACATCACGGCTCACGAACACACGGTCATAAACTCATATCAGAAAAATCTTGATAATCTGCATGAAAAGGAAAAACAACTGACGCTCCTGAAACAGGAGCTCGTAGCAAACAGGGCTAAAGTCCTTTCTGAAGAGGCTACTCTGGCACAGAAAATGAGCAGCAAAGAGACGGTCCTGGCGTCTGTGAAAAGGGAGAAATCATCTCAAACAAAAATGCTCAGAGAAATGGAAGAATCATCGAAAAGACTGCGGGAGATCATCAGAAAATCTGAGAAGGGAGAAGTCTTTGCAGGTCGTGGATTTGCCGCTCTCAAGGGGAGGCTGCCCTGGCCTGTTGACGGAAAGGTCGTCATCCCTTATGGCTCCCAGAAAGACCCCCAGTTCAATACCCCCGTGTTCAGGAGCGGAACCTTCATAGAATCCCATTCCGGCTCGCAGGCAAAGGCCGTGCACGAAGGAAAGGTTGTTTTTGCGGAGTGGTTTAAGGGTTACGGTCAGCTGGTTATTATAAACCACGGTGAGGGGTATCATTCACTCTATGGCAGTTTATCGGAGATTTTTACGAAAGTTGGAGATATAATAAAAGAACATCAGATAGTGGGACGGGTCGGGAATTCCGGTCTTGTGAATTTACCCGGCCTGTATTTCGAACTACGGTATAAAGGGAAGCCCCTTAATCCAGTGCAGTGGCTGCAAAGGAGATAGATTTGGAGGAGAGAAAAATATGGTCAAGAGGTTGATGAACAAGAAGACAATCCTGGTGGTCTTCATTATATTCGCTGTTGCTTCAGCAGGTATTTCGGTCGGCAGGTGGACAGTCACCTCTGTCGGCGCCGAGGTAGAGATTTATGAAGAACTAAAGCTTTTTTCAGAAGCCCTGTCGCTTGTCAGAAAAAATTATGTTGAAGAAGTGAAGCCAAAGGAGCTTATTTACGGATCCATAAAAGGTATGCTGAGTTCCCTCGACCCTCATTCCTCTTTTATGACCCCCGAACAATATAAAGAGATGCAGGTAGATACGAAGGGGGAGTTTGGCGGTATCGGGATACAGATCGGAATCAAAGACAGCATGCTGACGGTCATCGCACCGATAGAGGATACCCCTGCATATAAAGCTGGCATTAAGGCCGGTGATAAGATAATCAAGATCAATAATGACTTTACGAAAGATATGAGCCTTCAGGATGCTGTCAGCAAGATGAGAGGAGTTCCTTCTTCGACGGTAAAAATAACGATAATCAGAGAAGGATGGAAGGAAACACGGGACTTCACCATTACGAGAGAGGTGATAAAAATCAAAAGTGTTAAATCAAAGACCCTTGAGGATGGCATAGGATATATCAAGGTAAATCAGTTTCAGGAGCAGACCTCATCCGATCTTGCACAGGCCATGGAAAAACTGACGGAGGAGAATATCAATTCACTGGTTCTTGACCTGAGGAACAATCCAGGCGGACTCCTGAACAGTGCGATTGACGTATCAAGCCAGTTTCTGTCTTCAGGAAAATTAGTGGTATTTATCAAGGATAAAAAGGGTGAAAAGATCGAGTACCGGAGCAATAAAAATACGGTTAACTCAGCAATTCCCATGGTTGTCCTCGTCAATCAGGGCAGTGCAAGTGCCTCAGAAATCGTTGCAGGAGCGTTAAAGGACTGGAACAGAGCAGTCGTGATCGGCACCCAGACTTTTGGAAAAGGTTCCGTTCAGTCTGTTGTCCCCATGAATGACGGATCGGCACTCAGGCTCACAACTGCAAAATACTATACACCAAAAGGGATATCAATCCAATCAACCGGCATTACTCCGGATATTGTGGTGAAAGCTGAAATTAAGAACGGGGGCAAGGGACGCCCTGTCATACGCGAAAAAGACCTTGAAGGTCATCTGAAAAACGGTGAAGATATCGAGGAAAAACCCTCTGAGCCTGAAGAAATCATCCCCATGGAGATCGACGAAAAAGATGATACACAGCTTCAGAGAGCGGTAGACCTCTTGAAAACATGGAAGGTCTTCAAGGAATTACCCAAGGCATCCTAAAAAGACAGTAGGCAGCAGACAGTAGGCAGGGGTATATACAAATATCCCTTTTTTCCACCGCATATCATATTTCTGAAGTCACTATCATGTATAGATAACTAAATTTATGTTAACAACAAAAGAGGCGATAGAAAATAGGCGAAGCATCAGGAAATTTAAACCTGATCCTATACCCGAAGAACATATCACTGCACTCATCGATGCTGCCAGATTGGCCCCGTCAGGCTGCAATGCCCAACCCTGGCGTTTTAAAGTCGTTCAGGATAGTGAGACAAAACGGAAACTCGCACAGGCTGCATATGACCAGTCGTTTCTGGCTCAGGCACCGGTTGTCCTTGTCTGCTGCGCAGACGTGAAAGGTTATCTCAAGGGAACTGTCTCGGGAATTCAGGAACTCGGACAAACAGGTTCAATTGACGACAGGATTGTGAAAATACTCCTCAGGAGAACCAGCCAGATGGACACCCAGATGAAAGTTATGAGCAAAGAACAGCTCGGCGCACGGATGGCATTCAATATAGCAATAGCTGTTGAACATATTGTTCTGAGGGCGCTGGACTTCGGACTCGGGACGTGCTGGGTGAGGCTTATTGAGGAGCAGAAGGTCAGAGAAATCTTTGGCTGGGATGACAACCTGTTTGTTGTGGCTCTTCTTCCCATCGGATACCCGGGCGAGTCTCCCGTGCCGAGAAAAAGACTCCCGATTCAGGAATTAATTATCAAATGAACGTAACAAGAATACAGCATAATCTTTCAGACGTTTTTTTGATCCAATATTCGGTTCATTAGAATGACCACGCTCAAGAAGATATTAGACAGAATAGAAGAAAAGAAAAGTGATTATGAGCGCTATGACTTTTCACAGGTTGAATATTGCGCAATCATGACCTTTTTTGATCTTGCACAGGAGTTTGATGATATTGAGCATTATTATCATCTGTGCGTTGCCATTCCCAAAAGCTTCTTCAACCTCAATGCCCGTTTTTACATTAAGGACTTCCAGTCGGGCACGCTGAAAGTTATCAGAAGCAGTAATGCGATAGATGATAGTTCTCATATACCATCTTTTGATGATGGAGGACTCTCTGCAGGCTATTATTATATGAATGGAAGCCTGATCCTGCCTGTCCGCGGGAAAACATCCCTTGTCGATCAATTGCCTTTCCCTGCGCAGGATAACGTTCTTGGTTTCCTGGAGGTTTATCCTGTTGAGAATAGGAATGAACATACTGAGCTCTTTTTTGAGAAATATGCAAATCGAATCGGCTTTAACCTTCACAATAAATTCCTTGCAGAGAAAAATATCGAACACCTGAGGTTCATCCGCACTCTCGTTGCCGATATCGAGCATAATGTCATTGTCCCGAACATAATCTATAAACTGTTCCTGAGAAGATTGAGAGGCAAGATCACTAAGAACAGGGAAATAGAGAACCTCCTCTCACAAGAGAGCAATAAGACACCTGCTGTTGAAACCGCAATAGATAGTCTTTTGAAGGAAATGAATGAGGTCAACACGGGGTTGACAGAGGAATTGGAAAACATTGAAAAACACTATAAGAACATGAGCCTGTTCCTCGAAACCCTTTTCCGGAGAGATCACTTTGATCTGGGTAAGCTCACGCTC
>JAGSYM010000343.1 GCA_018262395.1 Nitrospirota bacterium
CTCCACGATTTCAGTAAACAGTTATGTGACAGGCGGTTCGGCATCGGGGCTGACCAAATCCTCCTCCTTGATCGTTCAAGCAAGGCAGATTTTCGTATGAGAATCTTCAATGCCGACGGGAGCGAAGTAGAGATGTGCGGGAATGGCATACGATGCCTTGCGCACTATATTTGGGAGAGGAAACTGTCTGATAAAAACATCCTTGAGATAGAAACGCTTGCAGGCATCATGAAACCCGAAAGATCAGGAGATTTGGTCAAAGTTGATATGGGAGAGCCGATCTTTGAACCAGAAAAGATACCGGTCAGGCTTGCACGGGAATCAAATTCCCCCTTATCCCCATTTTCTAAGGAGGGTAAGAGGGGTATCATTGATTATCCGCTCCAGATAGCTGACAGGGAATTCAAAATTACCTGTGTATCTATGGGCAATCCCCATGCGGTTATTGTTGTTGACGATGTTTCGGATTTCCCGGTAACATACTACGGGCCGATGATCGAAACCCATGCGATCTTCCCCAGAAAAACCAATGTTGAATTTATTCAGGTCCTGAATAGGTCAGAGATAAAGATGCGAGTATGGGAGCGGGGTTCCGGTGAGACAATGGCGTGCGGCACTGGTGCAGCAGCAGCAGCAGTGGCATCCGCTCTGAAAGGACTTACCGGGACAACTGTGACTGTGCACCTCCTGGGTGGTGACCTCCTGATTGAACAAGCAGAAAGTAAGCATATATACATGACCGGGCCGGCCGTAAAGGTGTTTGAGGGGCTGGCCTATATTCCATAAAAACAGGAGTTTTGTAAACTCCATCGAAAAGGAGGCAGCGATGTTGAAGGGATCGATAGTCGCAATTGTCACACCTTTTAAAAAGGGGAAGGTCGATGAAAAAGCCTTCGGAGATCTCATTGAATGGCATATAGCACAGGGAACGAATGCTATAGTCCCCTGCGGTACAACCGGTGAAGCTTCGACACTTGACTATAAGGAACATTACAGGGTTATTGATATAGCTGTAAAGACTGTCAATAGAAGAGTCCCCGTTGTTGCCGGGACCGGTGCGAATTCAACGGATGAGACCATCGAAATAACCAGCCATGCGAAGAAATCAGGTGCAGATGCTGCCTTACTTGTGACACCTTACTATAATAAGCCGACTCAGGAAGGTCTTTACCGGCACTATAAAGAAGTTGAGAAGTTGCTGAAAAGGTTGATATCCCGATCGTTCTCTACAATGTCCCGGGACGGACTGCAGTCAATATGTTGCCCCCGACTGTTGCCCGGCTTGCAGAAATAAAGAATATTGTCGCAATAAAAGAGGCAACCGGTGACATGAAGCAGGTTAGTGAAGTAATCAGACTTTGCGGGGATAGAATGACGGTTATCTCGGGAGACGATTTTACTACCCTGCCGCTCCTTGCACTTGGCGGGAAAGGTGTCATATCGGTCTCAGCGAATGTTATGCCCAAAGAAGTTTCTCAAATGTGCTCCTTCTGGATGAAGGGAGAGCATGATAAAGCACGGGCATTGCATTATAAACTTGAGCCGTTAAATGCAGCCATGTTCATCGAAACAAATCCGATACCGGTGAAGACAGCGCTTGCAATGATGGGGAAAATCCAGGAAGAGTTCAGGATGCCTCTTTGTGAAATGACTCCGGCAAACAAGGAAAAGCTGAGAAAAGTTCTGACGGATTTAAAACTGCTTTAAATAATCCCTCAATTATTTATGGTAGCCGCAGCCTTTAGACTGCGCCAATCAGCGCAGGCTGAAGCCTGCGGCTACAAAATACCAACCGTCGAAGGTCTTTTAATATAGATATTTCTTTATCTCATCCAGATTCAGATTTCTTACTGCGGCTTTCTCAATAGCTCTGCTATCCAGGTTTTTCAGATAGGGAAATATCCCTAAAACCGGAACAGGGCAAATTTTTTCAAGAATAACCGGATTTGTCTGTTCTGCTATTGTCCCTTCGGCTGGCCGGCTGTAATTGATAATGATACCTGCAACAGGTAATCCTTCCTTCAGCACATAATTAACCGTCAGCAATGTATGGTTAATCATCCCGAGACCAGGTCTCGTGACAACAATTATCGGTAAGCCAAAATCTTTTGCCATATCGAGCACTGAATAATCTTTTGTGATCGGGACCAGGATACCGCCGACTCCCTCGACAATCAATACCTTATATTTATATGCAAGCTTTGCAAATGCATTCGTAATGTTCCCCATGTCAACAGTGATCCCTTCTATCTCGGAAGCCGGCATGGGTGCCAACGGATTCTCAAAACGTACTGGTGTTATGAGATCAAGGGATTCATCATTGCCGGATATCTCTCTGAGAAACTTCCCGTCCGAAGGCATCATGGAATGTATGCCGTTGCTATATGCTGTATTCTGTCTACTATCTACTGTCTTTTGGCATCCGGTCTCTATCGGCTTCATGCCCATGGAATCGAATCCGAGGAACTGTGCAGCCTTCACAAGCGCTGCGGTTATTATTGTCTTGCCGACGCTGGTGTCGGTGCCTGTTACGAAAAAACCTTTTGGCATAGTTTATAAAGGGTCCAAGGGGTTAAGGGTTCGAGCAAACATAAGAGAACCTATCTTAAAATAGGTTATTCCCAATAATCCGTCACCCCCGCGAAAGCGGGGATTCACTGATGGCCTCAAAAAACATGGATTCCCGCCTCCGCGGGAATGACAAACTGTTGCAGATAGATGATGGAAAAGCATTTTGAGATAAGTTCTAATCAATATATGAAATTCTCGGACCCTTGGATCCTTGGCCCCTTGAATCCTGCTTTTTTACATTCCTTTCAGTGCTTCAATCAGTCTTACTATATCTTGGTCTGTATGCGCTGCGGTGACCGTAATTCTTATTCTCGGTTCCTTCACTGTAGGGGGTCTGATCGCAGGTGCCAAAATACCCTGTTCAAAGAGATGCTTTGCGATACGCAGGGTGTTTTCTACGCTTCCGGTCCTGATGGGGATGATAGGACTCTCACTCCCCATGATGTCGTACCCGGCAGCGAGAATGCCCTGTGCTGCCTTATCCCTGTTCGTCCATAATTGATCGATGATCCGTGGATTATTTTCGATGAGTTTTAAGGCAGCTATAGAAGCGGCGATCACGCAGGCGGGCAAAGCCGTCGAATACATGAAGCTCCGTGCGGAGTTCACTGCC
>JAGSYM010000344.1 GCA_018262395.1 Nitrospirota bacterium
CCATGCAGGTTTCGGTCTGGGATTCGAACGGATGGTACAGTACATTACCGGCATGGCCAATATCCGTGACGTCATCCCCTGCCCCAGGGCGCCTCAATCAATCGGATTCTGAATTAAAAATGCATTTCCCAGTCTCATTTTTGTCACCGGGGATTCATTAATTTTTTTGCGGGGATTACTGATAGGAATAAAGTTTTTTGTTCAGTCCTCTGCATCAATATCCGTATACATTTTTTTTTCGCAATCCGGACATATGCCATGACTAAATTTTGCTTCTGAGTGATCCCTGATATATACCTCTATCTGATTCCAGTATCCTTTATCGTCGCGAATTTTTTTGCAGGAAGCGCATATCGGCAGGATTCCCCGCAATGTCCTGATCTCTGCAAGTGCATCCTGAAGCTCGGAAATAAGCTTTTCTTTCTGCTGTTCAGATAACTTGCGCTCACTGATGTCTTCCATCATTCCTATGGCATAGAGCACCTTTCCGTTCTGATCGTGAATGGCGGTAACCGTCAGGTTAATCCAGATAATTTCGCCGTTCTTCCTGAAATACCTTTTCTCTAAATGAAAAAACGGGATTTCCCCTGTGAGCGCCTGCCTTGACAGCTTCACACTCTTTTCCAAGTCCTCCGGGAGGGTAATATCCGCAATACTCAGCCCGATAAGTTCCTGTTCGGCATATCCTAACATCTCACAGGTTGCCTTGTTTACATTGAGAATCCAGTAGTTCGGGGCTGAGATAATCATGCCGAGAGGGCCGTCCTCAAAAATTCTGCGGAATCGTTCCTCACTTTCCCGCAACATCTCTCCAGCCTGTTTCCGCTCGGTAATGTCACGGTGTATGCCTAAATAGCCAAGGATATCGCCTTGTGAATCTATAACCAGCGCCCCCATTGTTTCCGCGGGGAATACCGTACCGTCCTTGCGCCGGTAACTCATCTCAAATATTGGGTTTCCCTGGACAGCACCCGCATGGTAGTATTTTTGGCCTATCGCGACATAGTCTGCCTCATTTACATACAAAATTTCCGTGGTATGGCCTTTTAGCTCTTCAGGTTCATACCCAAAAATCCGGGTAAAAGCAGGGTTGATCCTGACAATGCGCCTTTGTGTATCAACAACGATAGCGGCATCCGCAATAGAGTTGAAAATAGCTTCGGACTCCGCGTTGCTCTTTTCCAGCGCCTTTTTAGCCTGCGTATGCGCGGTGATATCACGAAAACTCCACACCCGTCCAACAATTTTATGTTCGATTCTCTGAGGCTGAGAATATCGTTCAAAGACCCTTCCGTCTTTGAACTCAAGGAGATCAATGCTATCTTCTTCATTATGGCTGTAAAGGTATTGGACCTTGCGCAGAAACGACTCAGAGTCCTGCAATTGGTTCAGGACAAAATCCAATAAGAGCTTGTCATCATGTTGTTTTGCCAATGACTCGGGGATACGCCATAGCTTCAGGAATTTCCTGTTATATCTGACTACCTTTCCGAAGTTGTCAACAACAAGCAGTCCGTCAGCCGTCGATTCAAGGGTTGCGTTGAGAAGGGACATGGTTTGTTTCATCTGTTTCCCCATGTCACTGAAAGTAGACTGCTGCTTTTCAAGTTCAGCAATCTTCTGCCGAAGCTCTTTCACATCCATTTACCGCTCCATTATTACCATCACCTAATAATGACACTATCACAAAAGATTACTTTTGCCTACATTTATCCTATAACCGGCAGTTTGGACAGTTGGCTTGAGAGCTTTCTGAGCGAAAGACAGCTTTGCCAACTGCTGTTTTAGGTTTATTCATACTGCCTGCACTTGTCGATTTTTGCGGGGTCTCTCCGTCTAGTTCATATTATTCATGCATTTTCGACAAATCGTCCCTGAACAAGGCGGGATAGAGTATTTGAGCGGATTCTTTTGCCGGTATTCCTGCAGTATATATGTTTGAGATCAGGAGGCAAAAGCCTCGGAACGCAGTGAGGATGAATGAATAATCCGGATGAGATTTCAGGTGAAAGCAATAATGCACATTCTGGTATCTCCCGGGTGATAATGGTTACAGGGAGCAGTGCTTTTCGTTTATATAAAGACAGATTGAAATTTCGAAGGATCTGTTAATGCCTTTCCATCGATATGCTGAGCTTCATTGATCATGCTGTAAACATGCATAACTGCTTCGCGCTTTTCTTCCCGTGTGAAGACATCATAAAGGTTGGATTGTCTGCAAATTTCTACTGATTCCCTGAGTATATCTCTTCTTAAGATGATCATACTTATTAAAAAGCAACAAATATGCCAATATGAATATTACTTTAAAATCATAGCCTTGCTTTCGTTGCTGCAGAGTATACACTGGCTCTGAAATATACAGGTGAATCATAAAGTCACAAACCCGGTTTTCTTCATGAGTGGTACAATATACGGGATGAAAAGAATTATATTCAGGACAACCGTTGCTTCAGTTCAGACAGGACCGGTCAGCGAGTTTCTTTCTGCAGAAACCGGACTTTCCAGGGCCAGAGTCAAGGATGCTATGAATAAAGGCGCTGTCTGGATGCAAAGGAAGCATGGCAAAATGAGGCGGCTCAGGAGGGCCTCCCTGTCACTGAGTCCGGGCGACCACATCGAACTGTATTATGACGAAAAGACCCTTGCACTGAAACCGCCGGAGGCCCGATGCCTGAGTGACCAGAGACATTACAGCGTCTGGTTCAAACCGTCCGGTTTACTGGCACAGGGCACTCAGTATGGAGACCATTGTTCCCTTATGCGACAGGTTGAACTGTTTTTCAGGTCCTCGCGGCAAATATTCCTCGTGCACCGTCTTGACCGGGAGGTTTCAGGAATCATGCTCCTCGCCCATACAAAAGAGGCTGCTGCGAAACTCTCCGGACTCTTCCGGAAAAACCTGGTAATCAAAAAATATCTTGTAGAAGTCCTTGGTAATCCGGGACAACAAGGCAAACACGGTGTCATTGACAGACCTCTTGACGGCAAGCCTTCTTATACGGAATATACCCTGAAATCATACATTCCGGAGACGAACACTTCAACCGCAGAAGTGCTCATTAGAACAGGAAGACTGCATCAGATTCGGCGGCACTTCGATATGATCGGGTTCCCGGTAATCGGTGATCCGAAATATGGAACCGGGAATAAGAACACCGAAGGCATGAAACTTTCCGCCCTGTCGCTAAGCTTCCGCTGCCCCTTTCTTAACCGGGACGTTGAGTACACGATAGCAGAACCATAAAGGATAGGGAAAATCTGGTAACTATAAAAACAAAAAACTGTTATAGCAAAGAAACAAAACCTGCCGAATGTTCTCAGTTAACCCAAAAACTGTAATTTGTAATTTCACTTGGCAGGGTTGAGAGATGAAAAAGTCTTTACCTGTTCTCCCCGGCGAATCCGCCTGTGTGCGGACGCCACCTTTGTAAGACATGAGTAACACAAATGCACTGCATATTATTATGTAAAGCAAATCATATCTATTAATAGCCAAATTGCGACATTGTAAAGGTTTTTCAGTTCTCAATCCTGCCATAAACGCATTTTTCGGGTTAATAATCTGATTGGCATGGGTCAGGGTGCCTGCCTGCGTTCAAGGAGCACGGTGTTGAGGACTTTTGCCATATCCGTGGTCTTGTAGGGTTTGACAAGTACCCCGGAAAAGCCATATTCCCTGTAGCTTGCCATGATCGGGTCGTTCGAATAGCCGCTCGAAACGATCACCTTCACCTGCGGGTCCACGACAAGCAGTTCTTTGATGAGTTCCCTGCCGCCCATACCTCCCTGTACAGTCAGGTCCGTGATGACCGCGTCATAGGGAGAGCCGGATATGTTCGCGTTCAGGTAGGCTTCGAGTGCTTCTTCCCCGCCCGCGACAGCTGTCGCATGGTATCCCAGCAACTTCAGCATC
>JAGSYM010000345.1 GCA_018262395.1 Nitrospirota bacterium
CCCATGCTGACAAAATCAACGCCTGAAGGAGCGCGGGATTATCTTGTGCCCAGCAGGCTCAATCCAGGCCATTTTTACGCCCTTCCGCAGTCCCCGCAGCTGTTTAAGCAGATATTGATGGTTGCAGGAATGGAAAAGTATTTTCAGATAGTAAAATGCTTCAGAGATGAAGATCTCAGGGCAGACAGGCAGCCTGAATTCACCCAGGTTGACCTTGAGATGTCTTTTGTGGGCAGGGATGAAATCATCTCCTTAATGGAAGGGATGATTAAGAGGCTTTTTAGGGAAGTGATGAATACGGACATCGAGGCCCCTTTCCAGAGACTGAGTTTTCACGAGTCAATGGAAAGGTTCGGCAATGACAAGCCTGACATGCGCTTCGGCCTTGAACTTAAGGACATGGCTGACCTGGCGGGCAAGGGCACTTTCAAGGTCTTTTTGGACGCGCTTCAGTCAGGCGGAATGGTCAAGGCCATAAATGCAAAGGGCATGGCAGGCATCTCGCGGAAAGAGGTTGATCTGCTTACAGGAGAGGCACAGGCCTTCGGCGCCAAAGGTCTTGCGTGGATAAAGGTGAAAAATGGCTTTGAGTCACCGATAGCAAAGTTCTTTCCAGAAGAGGTTATGAAGGAGATGGCAGATAGACTTGGGGCCCAGGACGGTGACATGATGCTCTTTATTGCGGATAGGCCGAAGGTTGTCTATGATGTGCTGAGCCGAATGCGGCTTGAACTAGGCAAAAAACTTAACCTCATTCCGCCGGGCTATAAATTTGTTTGGATAACGGATTTCCCCCTGCTTGAGTGGGATGAAGACGAAGAGCGTTTTCAGGCGATGCACCATCCCTTTACTTCACCGCTGGCTGGCGATTTGGAAAAAATGCTGACAGGAGACATCAGCGATAAAGGCATGCTGTCGTCTTTAAAGGCAAATGCCTACGACATAGTCCTAAACGGTTATGAGATCGGTGGCGGCAGCATCAGGATACATAATCAGAAGGTCCAGAAAAGGATGTTTGATCTCCTGAATATATCCGATGAAGATGCCAGTGTGAAATTCGGATTTCTGCTCGATGCGCTCCAGTACGGCGCACCCCCGCACGGCGGGATAGCCCTCGGTCTTGACAGGCTCGTCATGCTGTTGGCAGGGGTGACATCCATAAGAGACGTGATCGCCTTCCCAAAAACACAAAAGGCCTTCTGTCTGATGTCCGGGGCCCCTTCTAACGTTGATAAAAAGCAGCTCAGGGAACTTCATATCAAGACTGATGTGCCAATAGAGTAGCTGGCAGGCTTACTTTTTTTCTATCTGACGTCAAGATTTCCCCTTTAATGCTGAGCTGCGATGATAAATCATGGCGGCCACTCTGCGATGACAAAGACCTGACACGCTATTCATAGTCACCACCAGAAAGTTGAAAATCAGAACGGAAAAATTCATAATTGCTGTGTTTTTACCATAGATCAGGGCCGGATATGTTAAAATAACAGCAGTTATGAGAATACTGCTTGTTGAAGATGAAAAGGGTGTGGCCAACTTTATCAAAAAAGGTCTTGAAGAGGAATATTATTCGATTGACCATTCATCCGATGCAGAAGGGGGCCTTCTGTTTCTTGAAGCAAACAAATATGATCTCATAATACTTGATGTCATGATGCCGGGTATGAACGGATTCGAGCTTTGTAAAACAGTCAGGCAAAAAAAGATCCAGACCCCCATATTGATGCTTACTGCCAGGGATTCCGTGCAGGACAAGGTCCGTGGTCTTGACAGCGGAGCCGATGACTACCTGACGAAGCCATTTTCTTTCGAAGAGTTCCTTGCGCGTGTGAGGGCGCTGCTTCGCCGCAAAGAAGACAATCTTACAGAATTCACTCATGGCTCATTGAAAATCGATGCTGTGTCGCACAGGGTTTTTGCAGAGGAAAAAGAGATATTTTTGAGGCCGAAAGAATTCTCAATACTGATGTACCTGGTGCAAAACAAGGGGCGTGTGCTTTCCCGGACCCAGATACTCGAAAATATCTGGGGATATGACTTTAATCCCAATACGAATATAGTTGATGTGCATATCACTAAGCGGAAGCCTGCCAATTATGATAAATCCAACAAAAAAACGTTTGACCAGAATATTTACCGCTGTTGCCCTTTCCTTTAGTGTCCTGATATTAAGCATCAGTTACTTTTTTGTGCACTACAGCTCATTCAACGAAATGAAGAGGCATCTCAATGAAGATATTGAAACAGAGTTCCTTGAGCAGTTCTACCACTCAGGACTTGAACCCTTTAAAAATATCTGGCATGAGCACCGCTTCCAGATCCTCAACAGAGATGGTGAAGTCAAGAATGAGACATATCTTGTTGCCTATTTCCCCATTGATGGAAAGTATGTAGGCAGGGCGGCTATATCTCTCACTGAGGCAAAAAAATACCAAAGTGTTTTTCTGAAGCTTATTCTGATTACCCTCCCGGGGATTTTTCTGATTTCCTTCTTCGTGAGCCGCTATCTGGTGAACCAGGCAATGGACCAGATATCCGATTTTTTTACATTTCAGGAAACGTTTTCATCCAATGTTACTCATGAACTTCGCTCACCTCTGGCTTCACTTAAGGGGAACCTTGAAGTTACTCTCAGGAAAGATCGGGGTACAGAAGAATACAAGGACATACTTAACCTGAGTTTAAAGGAAGTGGACCGGATCATAAATCTGCTCAATAATCTGAACCTGCTTGCTTCGTCAAAATTCAAGCCCCTGGATTTGTTCAAGGATTCTGCGGATATCAGCAAGGTCATTGATGAACTGCTAAAGACATACTCCCCTGTTTTACAGGCGAAAAAGATAAATTTTGATGTTGCGAAG
>JAGSYM010000346.1 GCA_018262395.1 Nitrospirota bacterium
TCACAATTCTGTTGAACGTACCGTTAAATCGCTCTTTTCGATGGAATGAACCCTGGGAGACCGTGTCCCGCTCCCCTTTAATTGTCAGGGCATTGTCATGGAATGTCACCTCGATCTTTTTAGGATCAACGCCGGGCACATAAGCCTGGACCTGCACTCCATCCTTTCTCTCATAGAGATTGATTGGGGGAAACGAACCACGAGGAACACTGCGAATATTTGCCAGGGGCATCCCTTCATCAATTACCCTGTCCAGTATGTCGGATAATCTGTTGTAGTTATTAAAAATAGGGTCTAAATCGTAAAACCATCGTGCTATCATTGTACATACCTCCTTTCTTCATTTTAATTTTTACTAAAAAGGTAAAAACACTTTTTTAAAAGTCAAGATTGTCAGATGAATTTTTTTTGAGTTCTCCGGTCTTGACTTTGAATAGTTAGTTTTTAAATTTTATTAATAAATGTTAGGAAAGAGCGCTTTTGTATATGTGTAATAGTTTTGGAGAAATAATTTATGCCCAAAGATTATTACATAGTACTGGGGGTAAGCAGAGGAGCTGACCTGAAAAAAATTAAGCAGGCATACCGCCGTGAAGTAAAAAAGTATCATCCTGATACCACCCAAACGGATGAGCCGCCGGAAAGATTTTTGGAGATTAAGGAAGCTTACAATACCCTTTCTGATGAAGCAAAAAGACGGGATTATGACCGTGAGCTTGAAAGGGAAGGTTCTTTGCTGAGGATTTCCCAGGCTCCTGAAATCATTACAAAACGCAGATCAGTGTTTGATGCAACAGACGCTTTTTCTTCTTCTGTTGATGAGTTTTTATCCGGGTTTCTCCCTGGATTCTTTAACCAAACAATTGGCAAAGAGAAGAACTTGTATCTTGATATAATTCTTTCACCACGCGAAGCGCGGTGCGGGGGGCTATATCCACTTACTGTTCCTGTTGTTGAACCGTGTCCCCGATGCAGCAGAACAGGAGTGTGGGAGGATTTTTTTTGCCTGGTTTGCTATGGCTATGGCAGGATACAGGCAAAGCGAGAATTTTCCCTGAGCATTCCACCGCACATACAGCATGGCACAGAAATAACCCTGTCACTTGACGATATAGGGCTGCAAGATATTTATCTGAATGTTACCGTCCTAATAAATGAAGAGCTGGAGGAAGAGTGGTAAGTCTCATAAAATTGGTGATAATAAATAGAAGCCGCAATCTACACTTTTTGCAGAAGCTAAAAGTGATGCTTTCTTAATATAAGATGCAGTTTTGTAAAAGTGCAGACAACGTGTCAGAAGCGACAGGAGTCGTTCAACCAGAATGTAGCGATACTTTTGAATTGTAATATCTTTGTCAGGTCTGCTGCAGGATGGTATAGTTACCATTGAAAATATCAAGCGGGTTCAGCAGGATAATATCTGGAGACTCGTTCATAATCTTCCAGTCAAGGTTTTCGGCGGGGAAGTCTTCAGGAATCCAGGCAACAGAGATATGCACATGAGGAAGAATTTTTAGTCGTTTGCCTTCAGTGCCAGAGATTGACCCAACAATCCCTCCTTCTTCTAAAGCTACTTCTCTTTCAATACCGGCCAATAGTTTCACATGCCCATAAATAGTATATAACTTCCGTATGATTTGCCCAATCTCTTTACGTTACGCACCATAGATTACCTTGCGCCTCCGCTTCGTTATCCACACTATATGATACTTGCACTCCCATACCGTCTGTGATAATTTCAAGAAAAGTAAACCGTTGGTTTGACCAGTGAGACTTTCAATGTTTTACTGAGTCGCAGTGGGCACAGAGGGGAGGCAAAAATATAGCTAATGGCTGACTCGCCGCGCTTGCGCTCTGGCGCAGCGGGTAGCTGACAGCTAATAGCTTTTATATGTTTTCTCCGTGTTCCCGATAACTATCGGGACTGTGGTTATATCTTGACAATATGCTCATTCAAAGGAGGAGTGTGGTTATGAAACCTATGGATATTCTTAACAGGATCGAGAGCGATTTCTCCGCCTACCTGCAGCAGATGAGCAGGGAGGACCTGCCTATTCTTAACAGGATCGAGAGCGATTTCTCCGCCTACCTGCAGCAGATGAGCAGGGAGGACCTGCCCTTTGCTGAAAAAGGAAAAGAGAAGCTGTGGTTCAGGATTTACCGGACGAAGGGTAAAAGGGATTTTCCCCTTAAAAAAGTAGCCTTCATGGTTCTTGATTACGGCCTGGTGTGGAACAAGGACGACAAGACAGCGCTTGACGATGATGAATTAGTTGTGGGCTGCTTTAAAACAATTGATGAACTCCCGCTGCCCATACTGGCGCTGGAAGCTTCAATGCATATCGGCAAATATGATCATCTGAATATTGACCTGTTCCCCATAGTGCGGGATCAGCGGTACAAGGATACCTTCTGCAAGCCGGTGCAGGCGCTGCACAAGAAATATACTGATCTTCCTGATGTGCCGCCGGGGGTGATTACGCCAAATCTCCCGGAGGGTTCAACCTCAGGGGGCATGCTGTCCGGCAACTTTGATGCTTCACTCAGAGATAAGACAATGCCCTGGTGGTATGCGTATCTTGATATGTACCGTGACTTTCTTGAAAACCGTGATACATATCCGCTTTTAAAAGAGCCGGCCATTATCGAAGAGGGTAAACAGATACGAACAATGTTTCTGACAAACTTTGCCAAGTCCTCGCCTAAAATTCTTTCTGATATACCAAACCTCAACACGCCGGAGCGTGGAGTGCAATTGGGAGAACTTATGTTTCTTGATGGGTGAAAGCAGTAAACAGGCAGCAGGCAATAGGCAGGAGGAAAAGAAGAGAGAAGATGGAAATCAGGAGTTATAGGGAACTGCTGGTTTGGCAACGGGGCATGGATTTAGTAGAGCTGATCTATAAATTTACAGAGAACCTTCCTGCGAGAGAGCAATGGGGCCTTTCATCTCAAATGAGAAGGGCGTCAATTTCTGTTCCTGCCAATATTGCTGAAGGTTACGGCAGACAGTCGTCCGGAAACTATAAACAATTTCTTTCTATA
>JAGSYM010000074.1 GCA_018262395.1 Nitrospirota bacterium
AAGCAAATTGGGGCTGACGAGAAATGGGACATAGCAGAAATCAAGTGAGAGAGATACAAAGGCAGCGTTATGCATGGAGGGAGACAGCGTATGTTCTATCGGCCATCCGATAATGCCGGTGAGTTTTGTTTTTCCGGTTATCTTCACTTTGCTCCTTCAGAGCATCCCGGACAGGATAGAGTTGAATTCTGTATAGTCATGAAAACATCGGTCAGGCTCAAAACCGTTATAGTCACGGCATTCTGACCCGAAGAGGATGAACTTCATGCCGACTCTTTTTGCACCGCTCAGGTCTTTGCATGGATTATCCCCGACATATATGCAATTCTGCGGGGAAACGTTGAGGCTGTCCATTGCTACCCTGAATAATCTCGGATCCGGCTTCTTGAAACCATAACGCGATGACAAAACCCGGACATCGAAGAACTGGTCAAGCCCGAGCATAGATATCTCGGGTTCTGCAAAAATCCACTGTGCATCAGAGATAATAGCCGTTTTACACTGCGCACTGAGCCCGGGGAGAACGTCATAGAGACCATCAAAAACCCTGAACTGGCGTATGGTTAAAGATCTGAAGAGTATCCCGATATCCATGACAATGCCCTTGGAACTCCGTTTTTTGCCATATTTATTCATGATATTAAAATAAATCTTATATACATCAACTTCCGGGTGGACCTCCTTGCTCTGCTCCAAGTGCTGTTGAATCCCCTCGAAATAAGCAGTTTTCAATTCATCAGGTCCTATAGCCACTGAATGATACCCAAGATATCGCGACAGCATCTCGTACACCCAGGGATCGTGCTCATCAGTCTTAATATCGATAAGCGTACCATAGAGATCAAAAAGGATCGCCTTGTTCATCGCAGTTTCAGCCCCCATTTTAAGCATCCGCCCATGCGAGACGTCTCCTGAATAAAAATGTTATATCTTCTCATCATACCTGGTAATAAGAACACGATAGCCCTCATCTGCAAGGGTCTCCGCAAGGGTCTCTGCGTCTTCGCGTGCGAGAAACCTGCCGATCCTTACGCGGTAGAATATGCTCCCGTTCAGATCAGCTTCGTCAATATAGATACCACTGTATTTCAGTTCTAAAGATGTTCTCAGCCGTTGTGCATTAGAAAGTTCCCTGAAAGAACCGGCCTGTATTGTCAATGGTCCCGCACGTGATGCATACTCAACCTTTCGTACAAAAGAGGTGTCTCTCCCCATATATTCAATCATCACCTGAGCGGTTCCCGGTTTCAGAAGCCCGATTTCCTTCGCTGCAGCATATGACAAATCAATATCTCTTTCGGAGACAAAAGGACCGCGGTCATTAATGAGGCAGCTGACAGATCTTCCACTGGATACGTGCGTGACCTTCAACTTTGTACCAAAAGGATATTCACGATGAGCACAGGTATAGGCATACATGTCGAAAGGTTCTCCTGATGAAGTCGGTTTTCCGTGAAACTCAGGCCCGTACCACGAGGCAATGACATATTCCGCCTCAGGACGTGCATGGTAAGATGCGCATGAGATAAGGGGGAAAACTAAGAAATAAGCCAGCAAAATTAAAAAAAATACCCTGTATCCTCCTCGATGAAAGGGTAATACACGGGGACAACTTCTCATAATAAGAATAATTTCCTTGCTATCAGGATTGTGTATTGCAGTTCCCCTACAAAATATACCTGCTTAAATCCTCGTCCTTAACAATCTCGCTCAGTTTTTCTGAAACATATGATCTGTCTATTCCCAATTCTCCATTTTTCTTTTCCGGAGCCTCAAAGGAGATGTCCTCAAGAAGTTTCTCGAGCACTGTATGCAGCCTTCGTGCACCGATATTCTCTGTTTTTTCATTGACTCGTGCAGCTATACCAGCAATTTCATCAATTGAGTCATCTGTAAAATGTATTGAAACATCTTCTGTGGAGAGGAGCGCCGTGTACTGTTTAATGAGAGCGTTGTAAGGTTCTGTCAGTATCCGCACAAACTCTTCCTTTCCGAGAGCATCAAGTTCAACCCTGATCGGAAACCGTCCCTGAAGTTCCGGAATCAGGTCTGATGGCTTTGACATATGAAATGCACCGGCTGCAATGAAGAGGATATGTTCCGTTTTCACAGGACCATGCTTGGTTGTAACCGTTGTTCCCTCAACGATCGGGAGCAGATCCCTCTGAACACCTTCGCGTGAAACATCAGGTCCATGCGCATGCCCCCTACTCGCAATCTTATCGATCTCGTCGAGAAAGACAATGCCAGACTGTTCCACCCGTTCGATCGCCTCACGCGTAACCTTATCGATATCAATGAGCTTATTTGCCTCTTCCTCCTGGATAATGACCAAAGCTTCAGGAACCTTAACTTTTTTCCGCTTTGATTTTTCGGGGAGAAAATTTCCGAGCATCTCCTTGAGATTTATTTCCAGATCCTCCAATCCTACATTGGAAACAACGCCGAAAGGAATCACCTTTTCCCTTACCTCAATATCAACATACCGGTTATCCAGTTTTCCTTCTTTCAACTGCATTTTGAGTCTTTCCCTCGTTTCCCGCTGCTTTTCCCTCTCCTCTTCTTCGAGCCCTCCAGCCCGTGAAGTTTTTGGAAAAGGAAGCAAAAGGTCAAGCAAACGTTCTTCCGCAAGGACCTTTGCCTTTTCCAGAACTTTTTCAGCATGCTCTGACTTGACCATCCCTATCGATATCTCGGTTAAATCACGGATCATGGATTCGACATCGCGTCCAACATATCCCACTTCGGTAAATTTTGATGCTTCAACCTTCATGAACGGGGCATGCGCGAGCTTCGAAAGCCTCCGTGCAATTTCCGTCTTGCCAACACCAGTCGGGCCGATCATGATAATATTTTTTGGCAATACCTCATCACGCAGTTCTGGAGAAAGCCGCTGTCTCCTCCAGCGGTTCCTCATTGCAATGGCAACTGCTTTTTTTGCCTTGTGCTGTCCGATAATGAACCTGTCCAATTCTTCAACGATTTTTCGGGGTGTTAGGTTATCCATTCAACTCCTCTATGGTTACATTGTCATTTGTATAAATACAGATATCCGATGCGATTTTCATTGCCTTCTCCACAATTTCTCGTGCTGAAAGGCTGGTATTCTCAGACAGTGCCCGCGCTGCAGCCTGTGCATAAGCGCCTCCGGAACCGATTGCAGAGATTCCGTCTTCTGGTTCAATAACATCACCGGTACCCGACAGAATGAATGTATGCTCGAGGTCGGCGATGATAAGAAGCGCTTCGAGCCTTCTCAGGATCTTATCCGTGCGCCAGTCCTTCGCAAGTTCCACGGAAGCCCGTGTAATATTTCCCCGGTACGATTCAAGTTTCCCTTCAAACTTTTCAAACAGGGTGAAAGCGTCTGCTGTTGCTCCGGAAAAACCTGCCAGGACCTTGTCACTATACATTTTTCTTACCTTCCGTGCATTCCGCTTCAGAACGGTAGTCCCCAAGGTAACCTGACCGTCTCCGCCTATGGCAACGTGACCGCCAAGTCTTACACAAAGTATTGTCGTTCCTTTAAACATAGTTAATTCCTTAACATCAATGAATTGTTAATAAATAGATTCTTAACTGAAAACAATACCCTATTATAAACCATTACGAATATCTGTCCATAAATTGATACATTATATTCTGTCATTCCCCGACTTGCTTGCCCGCCGTTCTTTTGGAGGGATCGGGGAATCCAGTCCCGAAAGTTTTCGGTAACAGCAGTTTCTGGATTGTCCGGTCACACCGGACAATGACAAAACAGGATTTAATATGCGGATTTATTGTCAAAAAGGAGAAAAATGTTCAAAGTTCAATGTTCTTTCGCCAAAGGATGTGCTTTGTCATAGACATCCATCAGGTGCGTTATATTCAGATGCGTATATTTCTGTGTTGTCGAAAGCGATGAATGGCCAAGGAGTTCCTGAATAACCCTGAGGTCTGCACCTCCCTGAAGCAGATGGCTCGCAAAGGAATGCCGGAGAGTATGCGGCCCGATACGCCCATGAATTCCGAGAGCCTGCGCATACTTGACTACAATACGCCGTACCCCCCTGTCCGTCAATCGTTTTCCCATTCTGTTCAGGAACAGAGCCCTTTCCTTGCTTTTCAGCAGCATCCTTTCTATGATGTACGATTTCATCGCGTCGATCGCTTTGGAACCTATGGGGACGATGCGCTCTTTTTTCCCCTTTCCTTTGATCTTGATCAGTGATTCTTTTATGTGAATGTCATCTGTGTTAATTCCCGCAAGTTCACTCACCCTCAATCCGCTTGAATAGAGAAGTTCAAGGACAGCCCTGTTACGGGCAGGGATAAACCCTATTCCTTCCGGTTTTTCAACAAGGGAAAAAACATCATCAACAGAGAGGAACCTTGGAAGGAGCTTTGGCACTTTCGGATTCGAAACGAGTTTTGCAGGATTCGTTTTCAGGTGACCTTCACGGGACAGAAATTTAAAAAAAGACCGGATACTGGAAAGTCGCCTGCTGACCGTTGTCTTATGTAATCCTTTCTGTATCTGGCCTGCAATAAAGCCGCGGAGATCGATAATATCAAGGTTATCCGGTTCGCATTTGACGGATTCATAAAACTCTTTCAGATCTTTCCTGTAGGCACGCAGTGTATGGGTCGAAGCGCCTTTTTCAAGATCAAGATAGCGGATAAATGTATCGATATATTCTTTCATGGATTCATTGTACCATTTTCAGACAGGTACGACGGATCTGTCTATGAATTTCTGATAGCCGACAGGGTCTTCACAAGGCTGCTTATGTCTCCAACGTTGGACACCGTTGCAGACGGATCTATCCTCCTGATTAATCCTGATAAAACTTTTCCGGGACCGACTTCAAGGAAGGTACTGATTCCTGAAGCTGTGATAGTCTTGACAGAATCTTCCCAGAGTACCGGAGAGATGAGCTGCCGGACAAGGGATTCTTTTATTTTATTCACATCTGTCAGAAAAAAAGCATCGGCATTATTGAGAACAGGAATAAGGGGATTATTGAAGGATACTGTATCGAGTAAATCTGAAAGTTTTCTTGAGGCACCTTCCATCATGCGACAGTGAGAAGGAACACTCACGTCAAGAAGAACTGCTTTTTTTGCGCCTGCACGTTTGCTGAGTGCAACAACTTCCTCAACGGCATGTTTTTCACCCGCGACAACAATCTGTCCGGGACAGTTGTAATTTGCAGGAGCAGCATACCCTGACTGCAAAGACGTGCATATCTCTTCGACCTTGTTTCTCTCAAGGCCAAGAATTGCAGCCATGAGCCCATTTCCCTCAGGAACGGCTTCCTGCATAAAGAGTCCTCTTTTTTTTGCAACTGTTACCGCATCCCCAAGGGATAATACACCTGCTGCCACAAGAGCAGAATATTCGCCAAGGCTATGTCCTGCAACAACTGCAGGCGCTATATCCCTCTCCCGAAGAATCCTGTACGCAGCTATGCTCGCAGTGAGAATGCAGGGCTGAGTAATGAACGTTTTATTCAGCTCTTCCGATGGACCATAAAAGGAAACGCGCGCGATATCAAAATCCAGGGCATCAGAAGCTTCCTCAAACGTTTCTCTCGCCACGGGGAACGTTTGATAAATATCCCTGCCCATGCCAACATACTGAGACCCCTGGCCGGGAAAAACGAAAGCGAGTTTCATGTTGAAAGACCTTTAGTTTCTTTTATCTTCTTGATCATCAACGGCACAATTTCATAGAGGTCGCCGACTAAACCGTATGTCGCCACATTGAATATGGGAGCTTCCGGATTCTTATTGATCGCAATTATAATGTCCGATGACTGCATGCCGACAAGATGCTGGACTGCTCCTGATATGCCGCAGGCAATGTACACTTTGGGACATACGGTCTTTCCCGTCTGTCCAACCTGATGCCTGTAAGGGATCCATCCGGAATCAACCGCTGCCCTCGAAGATCCCACCGCACCGCCAAGAAGTTCCGCAAGTTCAGCAATGAGCTGAAATCCTTTCGGATCGCCTAATCCTCTTCCCCCTGATACAATAATGTCTGCTTCCTG